>DATNQK010000671.1:0-12826 GCA_036704065.1 Stenomitos sp. | reverse complement strand
GTTGCGGGCTTAATGAATGCCTTCCGCGTGGAAGAAGATATGCCCATTGAATCCGGCATCTTAACCCGTAGTTTAGAAAATGCGCAGCGTAAGGTAGAAACCTACTACTATGACATCCGTAAACAGGTGTTTGAGTATGACGAGGTGATGAATAACCAGCGTCGTGCGATTTATGCCGAGCGTCGCCGCGTATTGGAAGGGCAAGATCTCAAAAATCGCGTGATTGAGTATGCCGAACAAACGATGGACGATATCGTACAGGCTTACGTCGATCCAGAACTGCCTTCGGAAGAGTGGCGTTTAGAAGAAATGGTGGCCAAATCTAAAGAATTTGTCTATCTTCTAGACGACCTCCAACCAGAGCATTTTGAAGACCTAGCGATGCCTGAGATGCAGATGTTCTTGCATGAACAGGTGCGTACTGCCTACGAAAAGAAAGAGGCAGAAATTGAGCAATTGCGACCTGGCTTGATGCGAGATGCCGAGCGGTTCTTCATCTTGCAGCAAATTGACACACTCTGGCGCGAACATTTGCAGCAAATGGAAGCCCTAAGAGAATCGGTTGGGCTTCGAGGATATGGGCAACAAGACCCACTAGTAGAGTACAAAAAAGAAGGGTTTGAAACCTTTTTGGACATGATGACGGCCATTCGTCGGAATGTCGTTTACTCTCTATTCCAGTTCCAACCGCAACTTCAAGAAACAGCTACAGCGTCTTAAGTCGATAAGTCCTAGAGCCCGATGCGGTAGAGCTACCGCATCGGGCTCTGCTCTAGAAACGAGCGTAGCCTAGCAGCAGCGTTAAAGGATTGGATCTCTCGCGATGCATTGTAGGATTGCGAGAGAAGACTTCCTCTACACGGTTGTAGTTCGATGGACTTACGCACGACTTACCCTATCCTGGCGCAGTATAACCAATGGATGAATCAAAAGCTCTATGCCGTTTGCGCTGAGATTCCCGATGTGGAGCGCAAGGCAGATCGGGGGGCGTTTTTTCAGTCTATCCACGGCACTTTAAACCATATTCTGTATGGCGATCGCCGTTGGATGGCACGGTTTACGAACACCACTTTTGTGGGGAAATTAGGCGAAGATCTATACGCCGATTTTGATGCGTTGAGGACAGCGCGTTGTCAAACTGATGAAGAGATTTTGGCTTGGTCTCAACAGCTTGAAGAATCCTGGCTTAGACAACCTTTTGAGTGGACGAGTGGCATCGATGGAGCGATGCACTGTCAACCTGCCTGGGTATTAGTTACCCATCTTTTTAACCACCAGATCCACCATCGGGGTCAACTCACCACCTTATTAACGCAGTTGAATTACGATCTAGGCTGCACAGATTTACCTTGGATGCCTCATTTGTGTTGGAATGCCGAAAGTGATTTACGGTAGCAAGGTCAGTTTTTTGGGGCTGGAGTTGTGTTCTATCGAGGACAGGGCAATCGAAACAGTCTTTTCCTAAGGCGAGTTATGTGTTTGACGTAGTGGGGTAGATGTGGAACCCACGAGAACACTCAGCAGTCTTTAACTCAGCAAATTTTAACTCCTTCAATCTAAGCCCTTGTAGGCTTACAAGCGGCGTAGAAGACTGAGCGCAGTTTAATTTTAAAGGCTTATTGGAGTGAAAAAAGCACTCTGGAAGACCTGTTTCTCAGTTTCAGGTTGACTTGGATTACATTGGGTTGCTGTGCAGTTTACTGCGAGGTATCTATCTTTAGTAATGTTTAAGAACGCTTTTACATTGCTCAGTTGTCGGCTAATTCTGCGAAACTATTAAGTAATTGATCTTGAGGGGGAGTTTTATCGGTGAAAGATAATCAGTGCAAGGAAACTACAAGTTACAGAACTTCAACTGTATATGTAATTCCTAAACAAAATAACTATACATACTTGAGTTCCTTTATATAAAATTACTTGCGTTTTGTACCTGTAGGGATGGCCAGACATTTATAGTTTTGGTTCCTACGCAGTGAAACGCTTGCTGCTTAATCATTTCATCCTTTGCTTCATTGCTTGAAATACCTGTTTGAGTGTATTTATAGCTGTTTTGAGGCATGGGTTGAATGGGTAATTGTAGTATTTGATACCTTAAATATTCTGTTTGCCCTGTTAGAGCAACAAGTGATTATGCCAAAGTTTTCTGAACCTTGCATAATGAAAATATTATTATGTGGTTCCTTGATTTATATCCTAGATAGGAGCGATCGCCACAGGTGATTCTGATAAATATGCTCCTAAACGATAAAATGCTAATGCCCCCATTGTCTATTCTCGTTTTAAGTATTCATTGTTGGATTTTTGATTCAATTCTTAATTGCAGAACTTATTGCTCTATTCTTTAGTAAAAGAGTAAGGTTAATGGAATTAACTAGCATTGAAGCAAAACGTTTGCAAATGCTTTATCAATATCAAATATTAGATACATTGCCGGAACAACATTTTGACGATTTAACCCGTCTTGTTGCATATATTTGTGAAGCTCCCATTGCCGCAATTAGCTTAATTGATGCTAAGCGACAGTGGTACAAATCTAAAATTGGGTTTGATTCTTGTCAAGAAGATCGAGGTAGCACTTTTTGTAATCATGCAATTTTACAAAAAGATGTTTTTATTATTCCAGATGCCCTTGAAGACCCACGCTTTGCTACGAATTCCTTCGTGGTTGGCAATGCGCAAATTCGATTTTATGCAGGTGCTCCTCTGCTGACGCCCAATGGCCTAGCCTTAGGAACACTGTGTATCCTCGATCATCGTCCTAGGCACCTTTCCGCAGAGCAAGTTGATGCGTTAGGTGTGATTGCGAAACAGGTGATGACACAGCTAGAGCTGAGACGAAATATATTTGAATTAAAGAAAAACGTTGAAAAACGTCAACATACAGAGAAAGAATTGCTGTATCACGTCTGTCACGACTCTTTGACAGGAATGCCGAACCGAACGTTATTAATTGAACATCTTAAAGAAGCATTGGCTCAATTTAGGCAACAAGATCAAACATTATTTGCAGTTTTATTTTTAGATCTTGATCGATTCAAAATTGTTAACGATAGTTTAGGACATGGGATTGGCGATAAGCTGCTTATTCATGCTGCCTTAAGGTTAAAGGCTTGCTTACGTTCTAACGATATGTTGGCTCGATTGGGAGGAGATGAATTTGTTATTCTCCTCAAAGATATAAAAAAACTAGAGGATGCTATTGAAATCGCTAGCCGCATTCAACGTGAAATTTCTCTTCCATTTAAGTTAGACAATTTTGAAGTTTTCACTAGTCTGAGTATTGGTATTGCATTAAGTACACCTGAATATCGCAACCCTGAGGAAATTCTGCGAGATGCAGATACTGCGATGTATCGTGCTAAGGCCTCAGGAAAGGCCCAATATGCAGTATTTAATCCAGAAATGTATCACTCGGCGGTTACACTGCTGCATTTGGAGAACGATCTGCGCCGTACCATTGAGCGTCAGGAATTTCAGTTGTACTACCAACCCATTGTTTGCTTGGAAAGCAGCAGCCTTTTAGGATTTGAAGCATTGATCCGCTGGCAACATCCTACCCAAGGCTTGTTGTCTCCCGGTGAGTTTATTCCGGTTGCAGAAGAAAATGGTTGGGTTGTGCCAATTGGATATTGGGTTATCTCTGAAGCTTGTCGCCAGTTGGGGTTATGGCATCAGTATTACAATAATAATCGTTTGACGATCAGCGTTAATCTATCCAGCAAGCAGTTTTTGCAGCCCGATCTGGCCCATAAAATCAGAGTGGCATTGTCAGAGCATCACCTTTCTCCTTGTCATTTGAAGCTAGAAATTACAGAAACATCTTTGATTGCGGATGCAGAGGTCGTTTCTTCCGTGATTGCCCAGTTACGGGCATTTGGCATTGAGATCTATATGGATGATTTTGGTACAGGTTACTCCTCGCTGAGTTATCTTCATCAGCTTCCAGTTGATGCATTCAAAATTGATAAATCTTTTGTGCTAGGGCTCAGCCCTGGCAATGAAAATACAAAGCTTGTGACTACAATTTTGACGTTAGCCCGTAGCTTTGGAATTAAGGCGATCGCCGAAGGGATTGAAACACCCCAACAACTGGATGTGCTTTTGAATTTGAATTGTCAGTACGGCCAAGGATATTTATTTTCTCAGCCCTTGAATCGTGAAGCAGCAGAAATGTTTTTAACTACATTGGTGCCGCATTTTACCCTGACTTCGTTAGATTCTTTCCCTTCTCAAACATAGAATAGTAAGACTATAACTATGCCAGACAAACCTGCTCCTAACCAGCTTTAGCTCCAGTAGGTTAGTGGCGTATCCGAACCTCTATATCCTATAAAGCACGACATAGAAACGCGAGTGCCCTCAACTGAAGGTTGCACCGAGTGAACTCTTCCAGAGTCAAACAAGATCAAGTCTCCTTGCATCGGCTTAATCTGAACTTTAGTTCCTTCTAGTTTTTCTGGATCTAAGTGCAATCCATCTGTTGTGAGTGTTATAAATTCACTTTGACAAGGCTTCGCCTGCCAAACTTGCAACTCGCCACCATACCGAGCACTTTGTAAGTAAATGTTGGCAGACAGTTGTGTATGAAGAATAGTCTGACTGATAAACCCATCAACATCACGCGCCAGAATATCTTGATGGGGAGGAAGTTCAAAGTTCTCTTCAAACATTCTAACAATGCCAGCCATCATGGTTTTGCCATGAATATTTTCTAGCCTTGCACCCATCGGCCACATTTCTTCAAGCTCAAGCCGTAACTTATCGATGGGAGCAAGGTATGGGAAGCATGAGTTACGAATTGCTGTGCTGACATCTTTGACTTCATCGTAGTATTTCTGAAGTAATTCAGAGTCCCCTTTTGTTTCAAAAAAGGTTAGCCCAGTTCTTTTAACTCCTACTGATTTTGCGCGACTATATCTTGAAAATAAGGGTAAATCTAATAAGCGATTTGTGATGCTTTCGCATAGCCAATTAGGATAATAATTTGGGATGCGCAAACATAAGTACTTACCATTAATTAAATTTAGTACATCTTCTTTGTATAATGCCCTAGCTGTTTTGATATACGATGAGTCGGTGGATATTTTTTGTCTTTCTAATACAGTAGCACTTGCCATTTCGATTTCCCTATAGAACAAATATCACTAGATGTTTGAGAAGTATCTTTGGGTTTTCTTAATAATGTTTGCTTGATGATAGGATTGACATTTTTTGTGGAATTTGATCATAATTTTATAATTTATTCAGAGAAAGATTTTGCAAAAAAAACACATTGCTATTTTTCTTTTTTGAGAAAATTGGATCAATATAATCTGAGCTCGCCAATAAAAATTTTGGTAAGCTTTATCGTTCTAACTCAGCTTAGTTAGATCTAATTGTTTGTACTCTAAATTGCTCATGAAGTCATTGCACTCATGAGATATTGAGGTCAGATATGTGGTCGATTTGTTGACTGCATATCTGGATTTGTATATGAAAAATAAATTAATTTTTATGAGATGCAAGGTGCTGGCATATCTCTCTATTTGTATCCATCCTTGCATGTCTATAGAATTCCCACTCTGATGAACGAAACTGCATCAGTACAGAAAATATGGATAAATAATTAAATCAAGATTTTAGAATGCTTTGGCTTTGTGTCTACGTGAAATTACTGAATATAAGTTTGTTCTAAAATCTCTGTAATCCTTTCTTTAAGATGAATGTACGTATGAATTCCGTTGATGCTCAAATTAGCTTGCAATAGTTTTTAAGACTTTGGTGGACAAAGATTTTTTGCTTTGCTGCTTAGTATTTTTGAAGTTGATTGGCTCGTAAATTAGCCTGGATGTATGTAGGTAATCACGAGTAAATGTATGGAACCTGAGGAATGAAAGGTCTTCTGTATACTGCTTTGTCGACACAGGAAGATGAGCCATGTTTGCACAGGTAGACATTAGGCTTTGAAGGACGTTGCGATCGCCTTAAGCCTAGTGCGCTTCAGATTGAATGGTTATCTCGCCCTAGTGAAGTGGGGGGCGGAAGCCATGATTAACGAAGCCTGATCAGTAGGTATCAGGCTTTAATTTAGAGTTTTAAGCAAAGGACATAGCAACGCTGTGTTGAGAAGAAAACACAACGCTATCACTTCAACGGAGAGGGGGGGATTCGAACCCCCGTTAGGTTGCCCTAAAACAGATTTCGAGTCTGCCGCATTCAACCGCTCTGCCACCTCTCCAGAGGCACATACAGCCTAACGGCTATTGTACAGGGTATCTGCCGAATCGCCTATGCCCTTGTTTAGGGAGCCTGCTCGGATGCTTAAGCGATCTGTGGCTGATCTTGTCAGTTGACCCTGTTGGTTACCGCTTTGCCTACATTGAATGGCTGGGGCGATCGCCAGGATTCACCGTAACGCTAAATTGCTGTTTTGGCGTCCATTGCACCGTACCGTCGCGTTCTGTCCACAAAACACGAGGGACTATCCGCTGGAATTCGGCCACGGTTTGTTCTTCTAGATGACCAGATAGGAGCAACACCTGAGGCTGAAGTTGTTTCGCGATGGCGGTTGATAACGTGTCTCCTGTCCACCATAAGACTTGGACAGGGGGTAGTTGTGTTGTTGCTAGCCAAGCGGAGAAATCTGCCTCATTACTACCGTCTACCAATAACCACCGTTGACTATTAATTTGCAGTTCTAAAATGGCAGGCTGGGCGCGCCACACTACCATCTGTAAGGGGCCGAGAGAAACCCGATCTTGGCGGTTGAGGACGACTTCCCGTTGGGGGCGAGGGTCAGAGGATGGTGCGATCTCTGTTGCTTGGGGAATGCAACGACTGAGGGTTGTAATCGGCATTCGACGCAGTAAGGCAGGCCATCCTGACTGGCGCGAAGCATCAGAAACCGTGGCGATCGCCCAATCGATACGATTAATCCCTTCTTGGTGTAGGAACGGTACAAGGGATTGAGTGACAGCATTGGGATTTCCACTGTTGAGCAGGACTGTCCCTTTGGGGTGTGCAATAACCATTTGTGGAACTTGGGTGCGGTCGAAAACAGTGACCAAAAATCGTTGAGTTTGCACCTGCCAGAGGGGAACGAGGATCATCAGTAAACCCACTGCTGTCATGAGCTTCCATTGTCTGCGGCCCCAGATCCAAACCACGCCTAGGCATCCATAAAGGGTTAGCAGTTGCCACAACGAGAGGGTTCCTATCGCTAAAGCATGGCCTGGCAGTTGGGCAATGCTAGATACAATCCCCATCAGAAGTTGCGTGGGCCACTGTAATAGCCATGCAAAACCACTGCCCAATGTGGGCCAGATCAATGCACTACAGCTTGCGATGAATCCTCCAATGGTTAACGCGGAGAGCAAGCCTGCGGTAAGGATATTGGCAATGAGGCTGTAGAGCGGAAGAACACCAAATACATAAAGCTGGAGGGGCAACGTCCAAAGGTTTGCAGCTAAGGGGACGGCCACTAGAGAAGCAATGGTGGGTGGCAACCATTCAAGATAGCCCATCAGGGGTGGCACAGTGACGATGAGCCCGAGGGTCGCTAGCATGCTCAGCAAGAAGCCAAGATCGGCAATCCAAAGCGGATTCCAGAGCAACATCAGGGTTGCGATCGCCAGCAAAAGCAAAACAGGACGGATTTGGCGCTTTAAGCCCAAGGCCATTAAGCTAGCACTGCCCATCAGAATCGCCCGTACAATGGAAGGCTCCGCTCCGCTGAGCAATCCATAGCCCAGAAGTGCGCCAAAGCCAATGGCAACTTGTTTGGAAGGCGAGAATGATTGCGTTAGGGCGAGTACCGCCGACAAAATCAGCGATACCTGAAACCCCGATGCTGCGAGGGCATGGGCTAACCCCGATTGAATAAAGCTGTCTTTGAGGTCATAGGCAATATCGGCTGCATCTTTGCCTAAAACGAGTGCGCTCAGTAAGGCCCCTGTGCGCTTACCCGCGCCTTGCTCTAGAGCCGCGACAATTCGGGCTCGTATTGCCCAGCCGCCCCACTGCGAACCCGGAGCGATGACCCGTACTTGAGTGCCGCGCAGACCCGCAAATACACCTTCGCGTGCTAGAAAAGCCTCAAAATCGAACCCGTGGGGACGAGTGCTAGGCTGCGGTCGGTAAAGCTGCCCGAGAATGCGAACGATTTGGTTGGGATAAAGCTGTTTTGCTGCTTTGCGTGGCAACGTTACATAGAGATGCCCTGCAACGGTTTGGGGTGGGGTTTGCTCTAGCGTTGCCTGTTGTGCTTGGAGCCAAACCTGGACTGAACCCCGACGGGTTAGCGCAGGTCGCTGCTCAATTTTGCCTGTAATTTCGACTGGTACGCTTGTTGCCGAGGCAGGGATCAATCTGCTGACATCCTGCAAGCTAGGTGTAGGAAGGCGCACGAAAAAATAGAGTGCGGCCATACTGCTCACGAGGGCTGCTAGAACCCACCAACCCCAAGTCGGGCTATATCGCCAGGAGAGCGGGAGGGGGAGAGAACGACAGTAGGGCGATCGCAGCAATGCGACGACTAACAGCCCACCGCATAACAGTAGCGTGCCCCCTGGCGACGGTAACAATAAGCCCAAAATATAGGCACAGCAAAGTAGTGCAATCTCAACCATGGAAGGCCGCTGGTGACATCAAATCCCAAAATTAAGGGAAAGCATATCAAAAAAATCAGTACTAGAGTTTTTGCCTGAATTAATAGGCATGATCTGTACGAAAAAAACGAATGTTAATCATCTCTAAAGCACACCCTATCCTATTAAGTTGGTATGAGCGCTGTTAGATGTGATGAGTGTGTTAGTCCAAAGTAGCTGAAAGTCTTGGCTGGGGCAGTGGCTTTGCGAGGGTTTTACTCAGCGTTGACTGCTTATAAAACAGTGACGGTTTAGCGCAACGTCTAACGGTTTAAAATTGCCATCTCTAACGTAAAAGTACTCCCTTGTCCAACCTGGCTCTCTATCCGCAGAATTGCTTGATGCTTGTGTGCGATCGCCTGAGCAATGGCTAACCCCAGCCCTGTCCCTCCCGTTTTACGGGAGCGATCGCCATCTACCCGGTAAAAGCGATCAAAAATGCGGTTTTGTTGCTCGGCAGGGATGCCAACGCCCGTATCTTTTATCGCAATAGCAGCAGTGCGCTCATGCTCTTCTAGGCTCACCACCACGCTTCCGCCAGCCATTGTGTATTGAATTGCATTGGCGATTAAATTAGAAACCAGACGGTAGAGGTGTGATTCGTTTCCAATCACATAGACAGCGATTAATGGAACTTGACAGGTTAATTGGATATTTGAACCTACGGCAAGTTCTAAAAATTCTTCGGTTAAATCGTTGACTAAATCATTTAAGCAACAAGGCTGAAAAGGGATGGGTGTTTCATTTTGCTCAAGGTCGGCTAGTAGCAACAGATCTCGGATCAAATGGCTGAGCCGTCGTCCCTGCCGCTCGATCGTCTGTAGCATGGTTTGAAGGTGGGATGGGTCGGGTTCCGGCACGCGTAGAAGTGCTTCTACAGTTGCTAGTAGGCTGGCTAAAGGGGAGCGCAATTCATGGGCTGCATTCGCCGTAAATTGTTGTTGCTGTTGGTAAGACTGATAAATGGGCTGCATTGCCAATCCTGACAACCACCAGCTAGAAGCCACGATCAAGCCCAACGCAATTGGAAATCCAATTCCCAAAATCCATTGAGTTCGTTTTGTTTCAGCATCCAGTGATGCCAGCGTTCGTCCGATTTGCAGATAGCCCCACGAACCATGACTATGCCCTGCAAGGTCATGCTTTCCGGCACTGTGCAAAATGGTTGTGAACTGGTGATAGCGCGTTCCCTCTGAGGTGGTGATGGTTTGCCAGGCTGTAGACGTTAACGTGTTGGAGAGGTGGGGAGGTTGATTGGGAGAAAACGCCAGTAGTTTTCCGTGGTGGTCAAACAGGCGAATGTAATAGATGGTGCGATCGCTAATCCCTATTGTGTGTCGTTGAATCAACGTAGGGTTGACGGTACAATGCTTCCCCACCAGACAGAGATCAGGAAAAATTTGCTGTAAGACAATGGCTGGATCTCCAGTTGCCGGAAGCATTGGTTCCAGGCTGTCATGAAGGGTTCCTGCAATAGATTCAATCTCTCGCTCTAAGGCAACCCAATTTGACTGAACAATGGAGCGATAGACCACAAACCCCGATAGGCTCAGGATGCCACCCATGATCAAGGTGTACCACAAGGCTAATTGGGTTCGACTGCGACGAAAGAGCCGATTGATGTTCATGACTGCACAATAAAGCGATAGCCCTGACCTGGAACGGTTTCAATCGGGCACTCGCAGTTGTGACTGGCAAGTTTACGCCGCAGCAGTCGCATTTGCGCGGCAACGACATTGCTGATGGGTTCTTCGTCAATGTCCCAAAGTTGCTGACGGATCTTACTGCCTGGAATAATGCGACCAGGGTTTTGCATCAAGTAAGCCAGCACTTGAAATTCTTTGACCGTTAAGGGAATTGTTTGCGCTGTTTGGCTTTCCTGATTGACTTGAAGTGCATTATTGGCATGATCCAGGCTAAATGCGCCTGCACTCAAAGTTGGGGATTGAAGCTGAGGGGATCGCCGCTGGAGTGCTCGCAGGCGTGCCAACAATTCTTCCATCACAAATGGCTTGACCAGGTAATCATCGGCTCCAGCATCCAGTCCAGTAACTCGGTTCTCGGCTTGTCCTAATGCAGTCAGCATCAAGACAGGAAGAGGATTATGGTGCGATCGCAGGCGCTGACATAACTCTAGCCCCGATACTCCAGGCAGCATCCAATCGAAAATTGCCACCGTGTAATCCGTCCACTGAGCTTCTAGGCAAAGCCACGCTTGGTTGCCATCGGCAACCCAATCGACCACATATTTTTCGCTAACTAGAACTTGCTTAATTGCCAATCCCAAATCGGCTTCATCTTCTACCAGCAGAATCCGCATAGTTTCAAGGGCGATCGCTCACGACACTGATTTTACAGAATCCCTCCCTTTTTCATCTCGATTTCATCTGGTCTCTGGCAGATTACAGGGGGCTTTTGCCCAATTCGTCTAATCGACGCAATGTTTTGATGTGAGGAGTCATGATGAAACCCATTTGGATAATCAGCCCAATTCTTGCAGGCATCTTAGCCACCAGTATTCCTATGCCTTTGCTGGCTCACGTTGGGCATGGCGATGAATTTCAGGCACAAGGCGGCATAAATCGGGTGCAGGTGAATCCTGCAACTGATCCAATGTTAGGGATTACGGTCAGTCCCATTAAGCAAGCCGCTGCTGATGGAGCAGGGGTGATGATTCCCGTCACGGCATTGGTGGATGCAAACGGTAAGCAATTGGTTTTTGTGCAATATGAGAAATTCTATGAGCCTGTGCCCGTTACGACGGGAGCCACTCAAGGCGATCTGATCCAGGTGACGAACGGACTATCGGTTGGAGAAAAGCTCGTGACTCAGGGCAGTTTGTCACTTTATGCTGAATCGCGTAAGACGCAAACGGCTGAATCCTCTCCTAGTGCAGATGCCTCTCCAGCTACATCTCCACAAACCAATGAGGCTCATGCCAAGGCAGATGCTCAAGGGGTTCCCCACAGTCATGATGCAGCGGGTAATCTGGTGGCTCAACGACCCAGCGAGGCAACTCAGCAATCCAAAGGTTTTCCCATGGGAATCGCGGCTGCGGCGGCAGGTGGAGTGGTTCTGCTGATTGGAGCGATCGCTGTTTTGAATGGGGGACGCAAGAAGAAGAGCACTTTTCCTGATGAGAAGGAGGGCTTTTAATTTAAGATGTTCAATTCGCTGCTCAATCAAACCTTAAAAACCTCGATCACCCAACGCTGGTTTATTGTAATTGCGGCAATTCTGGTCACGCTATGGGGGGTCTTTAGCATCACCCAAATGCCGCTAGATGTGTTCCCTGAATTTGCCCCACCTCAAGTTGATATCCACACCGAAGCATCGGGACTGGCTCCAGAGGAAGTGGAAACCCAAATTACTGTGCCGATTGAGAGTGCGGTGAATGGATTGCCTGGTGTGACGACTGTGCGCTCATCCTCCAAAGTGGGATTGTCGATGGTCAGTGTGGTCTTTGACCAAGATGCCGACATTTACAAAGCACGACAGGCGGTAACGGAACGGCTTCAGCAAGTCGAGAATCAGCTCCCAGAGGGTACGCATTCCCCCGAAATTTCTCCTCTGGTGTCGCCATTGGGGACGATTTTGCAGTATGCCTTTACCCTGAATGGGCAGGGACAAACCTCACTGATGGATCTGCGCCGCTTGGTGGAAGTGACCCTCAGTAATCAAGTTCTCTCCGTGCCAGGGGTGTCTCAGGTGACGGTCTATGGAGGGGACGAGCGGCAAGAACAGGTGTTGATTGATCCAGCAAAGTTGCGATCGCTCAATGTTTCCTTGACTGAAGTCACGGATGCCGCCAGTGGCTCAAACTCCAATGCGCCAGGCGGTTTTCTAATCGGCGGCGGTCAAGAACTATTGGTGCGAGGTATCGGGCAAGTTCAGTCGATTGAAGACGTGCAACAGTCCGTTGTGAAAGTTGAGAACAGTCAACCTGTTCTGCTGCGAGATGTGGCAGAAGTCAAAACGGGATCTGCCCTCAAACGAGGAGATGCCAGCTTTAACGGCCAGCCTGCCGTTGTGTTGATGATTAACAAACAGCCTGATGTCGATACGCCCACGGTGACAAAAGGTGTGGAGTCGGTGATTCAATCGCTGCAAGCAACGTTTCCCTCGGATGTACAGGTGGCACGCACCTTTCGGCAGGCAAACTTTATTGATACCGCCATTCACAACGTAGGTGGCTCGTTAAT
>DATNQK010000670.1:0-17504 GCA_036704065.1 Stenomitos sp. | reverse complement strand
CCTCCGCTTGTGCCTTTGCTTTCACTCGTACCGCCACCTGCGCTGGCGTCATCCGACTACTGCCCAGATTTCCTTCTCGATACGTCTTAATGATGTATTTTTCCCACTCTTCCCCCACCCAGAATTGCCCTTGATCTCCGCGTTGGTGCCAGCTTAGCCCCGATATCCCCTCTCGCTTCCATGCACAAACTAATCGCTGAATGCTACTCACGCTTAAGTTCAATCGCTTTGCTATTGTCCGTTAGCGCTCCATGCAAAATGACAATGGCAATGGGCACTTTTTGTTTACAGGTTGCAACTCCTCGATTTTCCAAGGTTTAGTTTCTTCCTCTGTCCCACACATTGCGAAGGGTTTGGTTTATGTTTATGCAAAAGATGCGATCGCCCTACATCTAAACCAGCAGGCGATCGCTTCTGTAAATCTGATTTGTCTTTCAAGTGCGCTTTAGGCTACCAAGATTTTGTCGGTTCTGCATAGACAAAATCATCGGTTACAGCTAAATCAACACCTTTGTACGAGTTCTTTGTAATGTCTGGAGGGCCAGACACAAAACCACTACCCGTCACATTAAAAATTGGTTTTTGGCCAGGCTTTAAGGTCACGCGGCTGACGACTGGCTTCGGCCAAAGAACCCCTAAAAATGAAGGTTCACCACTACGGGCACGAGGTACATAGTATTTACCTAAACTTTTTTCACCATCAAAAAATTCAATAAAGCTAGACTTTGATCTTTCAACATCAATAAAAATCGCACCAAATCCTCTTGTTTTAGCTTGAGTGGTAGTCCCAGCAAGTGTGAATTTTTCAATATCAAGGTTTTGATCATTAGGCATTGCAAATGTATTTTTGGGGCTAAAGAAAGGGAACTGACCCTTAACTCCCTTATTGGTACTGACAAAACCATCGCCACTCACTGCATAAATTGCTTCAAACAGTACACCTCTTGATAGAAAGCGATCTACTGGAATGCCAACAGTTTTATCTTTAACTACGACAAATGTTTTGCCACCAAAATCTGTTCCATCTAGCGTTACACCATCCCAGTTAATGGTGCGGAATCCCGATGCTTGAGGACCAACCGCAGTTGTATTATCTGGCCCGCCAATCGCCTTTTTCATCGCTTCAAAGGCTTTGGCTGCGTTGGGGCCAACCCCTGAAAAAACTTGTAGTCTGGGTGCAGCAAAACTATTGTTAGCATTGAGAACTACAACTGCAAGTACTGTTGACAGAAGCGTCGTATATTTCAAAGAAGATTTCATACTTTTCTCCTAAATTTATAGCGCAATATAGAGTAAGGTTTAAGCGATGCAATTCAGTGATATCTTCAAACTCAATAAACATCTCAAAATATCGACAAGAGATTTAATACTTCAAGAGCTCTTAAAATATTTTTGAGATTAGAAAACATGAGATTGATATTTTCTATAACAAAAAATACAAATCGGCAAAATACGAAAGTCTATTTACATCTTTTGTCTTGTTCAAGATTTTCTGAATTAATTCCTCTATTAATGATTTGCTGTTCAGCATGTTTTCTTTGCTGATGTAAATCAATTTAGAGGCTTAATGGAATTCACACAGCCAGAAAAAGTAAGATAAGGTATGTTCTCTTCCATACCGTTCAAAACCCATGCGATAAAACGCTTTCACGGGCTATGTCTATTGCTCTCAGCCACAGCCTATAGCTAAATCTGCGACATCTCGCCTTGACAGGACACTGTCCAAAGGTTCGTATACCATTCCAGCAACACGGCTCGACATTGCAAACAGGAAAGTTGGCTTAATAAAGCTTGCACTGCAATCGCTGTCACGGGGTAGGTCATGGCAATTGGGTCGGTTTGCAGCGCAACAGATGCATCCAGATGGGCCACGAAACCGTACAGTTTTTGATTAGAGAAGGAACTGTTGACAGCCCAACCCTTAGGGTTCAACGAAATGAGTTGACGGATTGCCGATGCGTCAACACCAAGTTCTCGCTGCAAAGTGGCGATCGCAGCCTGTTCAGGCAGCACCCCCACAGGAACTCGCCCCCCAGGAAAATCTAAGGTTGTCTGTCCGATACCCGGACGATAGCTGGCTTGAGGCAGTAAAATCTGCTCCGTTGCACCTGTGGTTACATCACGACATTGAATGGGCAGCACAATGACTGAATCTGCTTTTTCAACCCGCCAGTACTCTAAGGTACGACCCTCACTATCTTGCAAGTGCTCTCCAATCAGTGTCATCCACCGCGAGTGTAGTTCTAGAAAGCGATCGCGCACTTGCCAAGCAGCTTCAGTCTTCGGGTATTGTTCATCCATGTCCGATTGGTTCAAGTGAGAGGACTAGTCGCATAATGCCTAGCTTTCCCATGACTGTGCTCACCAAAAGGCGGTTCGTTATGCAGCCATTTGCAGTGGCCGAGTGTGAAGGGTAGGTAGTTGCGCTCAATCCTAGCGTTGGTCTTTCCAATGGCGAAACTGGGCTTCTAGTGTGCCCAAACGATGATTAGCTTCCATACGGAATTCGCCTAACTCGCGCAGCAAGGTTTCAATATTGACCTCATTTTTGAGGTTGATTTCATAGTCAATTTGCATATGTGTCCGATCTTTAGAGGCTTGCCGATTTTGGCTCATCACAATCAGCGGCCCTTGTAGGGATACGAGTACCGCCAACAGCAAGTTAAAAAACACATAGGGGTAGGGGTCAAAAGCAATGTTGAGCACATAGCCTGAATTCAAGAGCATCCAACCTACGGTCATACCCAACAGCATGAGAATAAACACCCAACTCCCGTTTAAGGCAGCAACCTTATCGGCAACGCGATCTTTCCAAGTCAGGCGTTTTTCAAATTCCACATCCACATTTTTCGAGACCCGCTGAGACAACAGCATATCGGTCTGTCGCAAGCGACTCGACAGGGTTTGCAACAGCGTAACGGCCACTTGGGGCTGTCGTCGCATCAGTTGCAACAATGTTTCACGCGTCAGTTCTAAGGCTTCTACATCGGTGGTGGCGATCGCACTGGCACTACGGGGACTATGGTCAAACAGCGCCATCTCACCAAAATGCTCACCGCTACTGATGTCCTTGAGCGATAAGCGGCGTGAAGCATTGCCAGGGATATAGATATTCACATCCCCGCTGACGATCAGGTACATTGAGGAACCCATATCGCCATAGTTAAAGATCAGCTCACCCGCTCGAAATCGATGATGAATCACATTTTGAGCCAACGCACGAAAGTCTTCGTGACTCAGTCCCTGAAAGAATTCAATGGTCTCCAGCAGCCGCGCAATATCTTGCAAATGAGCAGACATAACCACCAATTAATCCGCAGCAGGTTAGCCTTAAGCGTGCTATTGCAACCCATGAAACGCAATAGACCAACTGCATCTTAAGCCATTGAGGAGCCACAAGGTAGGCGCACCTCAAGGCGGCAAATGGCGATTTTTCATGTCCAGCCACTGCGATAGTTAGAACTCAAACTGTTCAGCCATTGGAATCATCCAGTTGTTGCGGGGCTGCAGGCTTGCGAGCCTGATACCCAGCCTTTTGCGCCTCTGCAACGGTTTTGAAACATTGGGTCGCCCTAAACCTGTCATAATTTGCCGCACCGGGCTCAACGTAGATCTTACGGCCCTTTGGCGTCACCCTGCCTTTAATCGGTTCATCTGCCACACAGGCAACTGCTGCTTCCTGATACCCAGCCTTTTGTGCCTCTGCAACGGTTTTGAAACATTGGGTTGTTCTAAACCTGTCATAATTCGGTGCGCCAGGCTCAACGTAGATCTTACGGTCCTTTGGCGTCACTCTAGCTTTAATTGGTTCATCTGCCGCACAGCGAACTGCCGCCTGAGGCTTCTTGCCCTTTCCAGAATTGGGAGAGGTAGCATTGGGGCTCAGCGACGGGCTTGAGGTTATAGCGGAAGGTTCGACGGTAGGCGTAACCGAATTCTGAACTGTTGATGAATTTTCACCACAACCCGTTAGCATTGCCGTAGAAAGAACAATACTTGCTACAACAAAACTGCCAAAGCGATCAGATCGAGCATTCATAAAAATCTACTCCTCAAACCTACAGCAAGAGATTACAGATTACGGTAACGGCATTGGTAAGACCATACATCCATCTTCCGAGACGTCCTCAGTATTATTCAGCCATCTAGACATGACAATTCAATGTCTTTCCTGTTGCAGGGTAGGGCAACGATCGCCCTTGGCCTCTCTCACGCATACCCCATATAATTGTATACTTAGGGCGATTTATTTTGTATATTGTTCGTCTATTAATTTATTGTATACTTAATTCGATTCTGTACTCTCTGCCCTGGTCATGTCCCTTGTCGTTCCGTCATCGCGTCTTGCTATCATCGAGGCTTTTCGCCAACGCATCCGCACCCAGCAACGGCAACGACTCTCGCAACAGGAACTCACAGAGCTGATTGCTGATTTTCTGGACGCATTGCACCACGCCAACACAGAAACCGAAATCCAAGCCCTGTGCGAAGCTGAAATTGCCTTACTCGAAGAAGGCTATCCCCAAGCCTCTGTTGCCAAGTACATGACCGTCTATCGCAAAGCCATTGCAGCAGCGATCGCCGCAGGCACCTTGCCCCTGACCCAGACCAATTCCCATCGTTTCATTCGCCAACAACGGATGACCGGACAGCAAGAAGAGCGCTTTGAACATTGGGCACTGACTTACCTTAAATATTCACCCCAAGTTTACGAAACCATTGATCGGCGATCGCAAACCACCAATCGCACCAAACAGCTCAACCTCCGGTTAGTACCCGTTGAACCTTATCTCGCTTTACTACAACAGTTGCTCACCCAAAGTGGTCCATTTGAAGCCCGATGGCTGGCAGCGGCGATCGCAGGCTTAACTGGACGCCGCTTTGCCGAAGTCGTTGCCAAAGGCTCCTTTACCCTCACAGATCATCCCTATTTGCTCCGGTTTGACGGCCAACTCAAGGCCAGAGCAACCCATACCGAGGGGTACAACATTGTCACGTTGTTTCCCGCAACCGTTGTCTTAGATGCACTCTCGCGGTTGCGACAGTTGCCGGAAATTCAGCCCATCGTCGCCCTCGAAGGCAAGGCGCTTTCTGTAGAACTGAATCGGTTCAATCAAAAATTAAATACCACCTGCGGCCCAATATTAATGAAAGTGGTGCCCCCTTTGGCTGGCAAAACGTCTGTATCCGTTCATAACTTGCGGAGTTTGTATGGGGCGATCGCCGTCTACTTCTTTTGTCCACCCCATCAACACGAATATGCCTTCGTCCAACACTTCCTAGGGCATGTGATGGACTCACCCGCAACCGGCCATTACTTTCGTTTTGCCCTATGCGATGCACAACACCGCCTGATCCGCGATAAAGGCATCCGGCTCAAAGAAGTGCCACCACTCCCCTTGGACGCTGACGAGCTAGAGGCGACCGAGGTAGAGACTACCGAGCCCAATCTCGCGGAGATAGAGACCGCAGAACATTCCCTAGATGACATCCAACTCACAATCTCTACTGAACCCTTATCCCCTATCGAAACCCAGGATACCGACATGACACCGCAAGCAGATTGGGAAGTCGCCTTAGAGCGCAAACTCAATACATTCCGCTCCGATTTAGACACCCAGTTGCAAACTGTCCGCCAAGACAACTACATCGGTTGGTTTATCCGTCGCATCGAAGCCCTAGAGCAGGAAAATCTAGCGCTGAAAACACAGTTAAGCACCCCCAAAGCCAGTCATACAAAACATACAGATCAGACAACCCCCGAAATCTTGGCGCAATTAGAGCAGCTCCAAGCCGAAAATTTAGACCTTACCCAACAACTGCAAGCCGCGCAAACCAAACTAGAGCAATTCCGGCAACTGTTGCTAGGCGGCGAGGCCTCCCGCGAAAGCGCTGCTGTTGATACACCAGACGCCCCACTGAGTCCACCACCCAAGACGACGCCTAGCCCAACGCCCACTCCAACCCCCAGTGCTACACAGCCACACCCAGTCGTCGAACACGAATCCTCGGTCAAACAATCGTCACGAACTCGCCAAACCAAATCCAAGGCTGTGGCCGTAGCCCAAAGCCCTGCACCCCAAAGCCCCACCCCCAAAAAGGGAAGAGCATTTCAGCGCGCCGAAGCCATCTACGCCGCCATCCAAGCCTGGAATCGGAAGCATCCTAGCGAATCTTTTGCTATCAATGCCGGATTGATGGAGACGGTGTTTAAGATTCACCGCCAAGCCGTCAAGGACTTCTTTGAAGTCTTTCAGAATGAACTGTGGGAATACAACCAAGAATTGGGAGTTGAATCCCCCCGTTGGCACAACCGTGGTAAAGATACAGACAAACTCAAAGCGTTTGTCAGCCAACAGTTAGAAAAATCCAAAGCTTAACCCTTCAGACAGCGACGGCCCCAAACCAGCAATGCTGGTTTGGGGCCGTCGTCCTCTACAAGATATTGAGGTATTTATGCGGTATTTATGCAGACTTCGCCTCTGCATAGGCCCAGTCTAGCCAAGGCAACAGCGCCTGAATATCTTGGGTCTCCACCGTTGAACCAGCCCAGATGCGCAAGCCTGCTGGCGCATCGCGGTAAGCGCCAATGTCGTAGGCCACTTGTTCGGTCTCTAACAATCCCACCATTTTTTTGAGGACTTTGGCCTGCTCTTGTGCCTCAAGGGCGACAAACTCAGGGTCAATGATCTTCAAACACACAGACGTATTGGAACGGGTCGCCGGATCAACGGCCAAGAAGGCCGCCCAGTTGCTTTGGGAAACCCAGGCATCAATAGCTTGGAAGTTCGCTTGCGATCGCGCGATGAGGGCCGACAAGCCCCCCAAGGATTCCGCCCATTTCAAACCATCGAAGGCATCTTCTACACACAGCATCGATGGGGTATTAATCGTGTCCCCTTCAAAAATGGCCCGGTCTAGTTTGCCCCCCTTGGTGAGGCGGAAAATCTTGGGTAGTGGCCATGCGGGTGTATAACGCTCTAAGCGCTCAATGGCACGAGGACTCAACACCAACATGCCGTGGGCAGCTTCACCACCCATCACCTTCTGCCAAGACCACGTCACCACATCCAACTTCGGCCAAGGCATCTCCATCGCAAAGACCGCAGAGGTAGCATCGGCAATGATTAGGCCTTCGCGGTCATCCGGAATCCAATCGGCGTTGGGCACTTTCACCCCAGCGGTGGTGCCATTCCAGGTCAAGACCACGTCGCGATCGCAATCCACTTGGCTTAAGTCAGGCAACAGGCCATAGTCGGCTTTGATGGTGCGGCAATCACTGAGCTTCAGTTGCTTTTGCACATCTGTAACCCAACCGGAGCCAAAGCTTTCCCAGGCAACCATATCAACGCCACGCTCGCCCAGCAAGGACCACAGGGCCAGTTCCACCGCACCCGTATCAGACGCAGGCACAATGCCACAGACGTAAGACTCGGGAATCCCCAACAGCGTCTTGGTCAGCGTAATCACCGCCTTCAGGCGTTCGCGACCGAGGCGAGACCGATGCGATCGCCCCAACAAAGCATTACTGAGTGCCTCTACACTCCACCCCGGACGCTTGGCACAGGGACCCGACGAAAAATTAGGATTTTGAGGACGTTGTACAGGCTTCACCATAACCACCAAACGCGACGGAACGACACAAAACTAAGCACCACACAAAACGTGGAATACGGGGATATTCAGCACCTTGGCTATCACCAGCCGATCCAAGCTCCGCGCGTATCCCTTGGATATCCTAGCCGATGCGCTGCCAGAAACCAATCGCACTCTGCCCACCGTTGGGCTTGCACACGCCAGGCAGACAAACAACCGCGACTACTTCGCTAGATTCACGTCCCTGCCATAGGGTTACAGGAACTCATGCATAAACCGCTGCTTGCGCACCTAACCCAAGTCCTAGAGCAGTTCGAGTGAACACCACGTCCGATTCCAGCCGGACTTGCACACAACGTCAGCAACCGGGGGCGATCGCCACCCAGAACTGACCCAACCCTCAGAAAGCAAGGTTTACATTGACAACCCGTACCTTTCCCAGTCCTTGCTGTTTACCAAAACCAACACCCACACAATCATGCCCAAGTTCCATCGGCCTTTGAAGACCTATCGACCCTCTACTGCCAAGGCACCTGCTACTGCACTCGTACTCTCTTACGGACTGAATTACTGAAGCACTAAAACGAAAACTGAGAAACGTCCGCCTCAGAAATTGCACAAGTACAACATCCTGCCCTTCCTAACCCACCCAAAGCAGTCAACTACTCCACAGCGCGCCATCGCTATAACGCAGTCCTGGAATAGCCATGGGCTGCACGTTCTCGCTTGCCCATCTTGCTACCGCACTCTATTTCGAATGTTGCGTTTTATTAAAAAATGACAGTTTTTGACAATTCGAAAGAAATAAGACAACCCAGGCATTGTATAAATTGATTCAGAAGGGTATCAACAACACTCTTTCTTTATCTGAAACTCAAGTGCCTCAAGGCATTGAGGCAATAACACACAAGTTTAAATTCGTTTTGTTTGTTACATAAACTTAATGTTTCATGTCATACAAATAAAGCCTTTTATAAAGAGTCAGATCTGAAGGCGGTTGTTGATCGCGCTTAAATTCAGACTGCGAATGCAGCCTGAGTTTGGACTGAATAGTATCCATGCCAATAGGAGATTCACAACATGCTAGACGCATTTGCCAAGGTTGTAGCTCAGGCTGACGCTCGGGGCGAGTACATCAGCGATTCTCAACTCGATGCTCTTGCTGCAATGGTTGCCGATGGTAACAAGCGAATCGACACCGTTAACCGCATCACCGGTAACGCTTCTGCGATCGTTGCTAATGCAGCTCGCGCGCTGTTTGCTGAACAGCCTCAGCTGATTGCACCTGGCGGAAACGCTTACACCAACCGTCGTATGGCTGCTTGCCTACGCGACATGGAAATTATTCTGCGCTATGTTACCTACGCTATCTTCACTGGCGATGCTAGCGTTCTCGAAGATCGCTGCCTCAACGGTCTGCGCGAAACCTACCTGGCTCTAGGCGTTCCAGGCGGTTCCGTTGCAGCTGGCGTCAGCAAAATGAAGGACGCTGCTATCGCAATTGCTAACGATCGCAACGGCATCACCCAAGGGGATTGCAGCGCGCTAATGGCTGAAGTTGCAACCTACTTCGACCGCGCTGCTAGCGCTGTTGGCTAAATGGCCGCTGTCGACATTTACATGACTGTCGACCATCGATCTAACACACCATTTGTAAACCCAATTGGGAGAGAGCAATTATCATGAAAACTCCATTAACCGAAGCTGTTGCTGCTGCTGATTCTCAAGGCCGTTTCCTGAGCAGCACCGAACTGCAAGTTGCATTTGGTCGTTTCCGCCAAGCTGGCCCCAGCTTACAAGCTGCTAAAGCACTGTCCAGCAAGGCTTCTTCCTTGGCTGAAGCTGCTGCTAACGCGGTTTACCAAAAATTCCCCTACACCACCCAAATGCAAGGCAACAACTATGCTTCTACCCCCACCGGTAAAGCAAAGTGCGTTCGTGACATCGGGTACTACCTGCGCATGATCACCTACTGCTTAGTTGCAGGCGGCACCGGCCCCATGGATGATTACCTCATCTCTGGTTTGGCTGAAATCAACAGCACCTTCGAACTATCTCCTAGCTGGTATGTTGAAGCGCTGAAGCACATCAAAGCTAACCACGGCCTCAGCGGCGATGCTGCAACTGAAGCTAACTCCTACATCGACTACGCTATCAACTCTCTGAGCTAAGTCTCACAGCGTTGATCTGACGTTGATCTAGCGTTGAATCACAAAGAGTGTCAACATCCTGAATAGGGGTTGGCACTCTTTGCGTCTCAAGTGACGTTGGGTTGCGCGTCTTGCTGGACTACTCCGTTTTGCTCTGTGTGGGTCAAGTTCTCTATGCACACTCCTCATCTCAATGATGATCCAGAAGATATGGCTCCCGATGGTGGTATTCCTGCGGGGAATGCGTTGACTATTGAGCAGGCGATCGCCAATTTACGCAGTACGGATGCGGGCGATCGTTACTATGCAGCTTGGTGGTTAGGTCGCTTTCGCATTGCCACACCCGAAGCCGTGGCAGCCCTAATTGAAACGTTAACGGATGAGTCAGATCGCACACCGGATGGAGGGTATCCACTTCGCCGCAACGCTGCAAGAGCCCTTGGCAAGTTGGGTGATTTGAGTGCGGTGCCTGGGTTACTCAGTTGCTTGGATTGCTCAGATTATTACGTCCGTGAAGCAGCGGCACAGTCTTTAGGCAAGTTGGGAAGTTCTCATCATTCGGATCCGATTTTTGCACCCTGTACGCTCAAGTTACAACAGCTTTTAGCCGAGGAAGCCCCTGCAGTGGCAGCAGGAGTGCCCCATGCCGCCCAACCCTACGATGCCATCTTGGAAGCATTGGGTGCGTTGGGTGCGACCCATGCTATCCCTACCATTGAACCGTTTTTAACCCATCCGGCAGAGTTGGTGCAGTATGCCGCCGCACGTGCGATGTATCAACTCACAGAGATGCCGGTCTATGGCGATCGCTTAGTGAGTGCCCTCCAGGGTGATCGGTTACAGTTGCGCCGAGCGGCGTTGGCAGATATTGGCGCGATTGGCTATTTACCTGCCGCAGAACCGATTGCCAAAACACTAGCAGAAAATAGTCTGAAGCTGATTGCCCTTAAGGGTCTTTTGGAACATCACTTGCACAAGGCAGACCCCCTGGCCGAAACGGCACAAACGCAACACATTTTGCAGCTGATGGACGAGCTGCTCTAACTGTTCTACGCTCCTAATATTGCTATGGCAGAGACTTCTTCATCTATGCATGCCACTGATTCTATTGCGCCTCTGTTAAAGGCGATTGAAGAGGCGTGCTCAGCGCCAGCGCTCGTTAAGGCGGTGGAGGCGTTGGCACAGGCCAATTCTGAGGCTGCAGTGCCTGCGTTGATTGCTGCGTTGGGGTATAACAATCCTGGCGCGGCGGTGGCGGCGGTGGAGGGGCTGATCCGTCTGGGAACCGTTGCTGTATCGCCTTTATTGACGCTACTGGACAATTTTAATTACGGGGCTCGGGCTTGGGCGATTCGAGCGTTGGCTGGCATTGGCGACCCCCGTGGTTTAGCGGTTTTATTGGAGGCGGCGGCCAATGATTTTGCCCTCAGTGTGCGCCGTGCCGCAGCACGCGGTCTCGGCACGCTTCAATGGGAGCAGATGCCACCCGAGCAACGACCGGATGCACAGCAACAGGCGTTAACGGTGTTACTCCAAGCTGCACAAGATCCAGAGTGGGTGGTGCGTTATGCGGCGATCGCGGGGATACAGTCGCTGGCGTCTGCGCTACACCAAACGCAACCCCTTTGTTTGCAGCCACTGGCACAACAACTGGAACAGTTACGGTCACAGGAGTCCACCTTAGCGGTGGTGGCGCGCATTCGCGTGGCGCAACGGGCCATTGTTCAGATGTGTTCCTAGGGCATCTTTTGTTGTTTATCCTCGCAACCTGGCAATGACAACTGATCTTTGGTGTTTATTAGGACTGGCGCTCTGGTCAATTGTGCTCAATCACATCCCGGCGATCGCACGGGTGGTCGCATCCGAGTCTCCGTTACGTTGGGGGATGGGAAATCGCGAAACGATGCCCGTGGTCAAGCCTTGGGTGGAGCGCGCCGACCGGGCCCAGCGCAATCACCACGACAATTTAGCGATGATTGCTACGGTGATCTTGATTGCACATCTGGCTGGCCAAGCGGATGAGGTAACGGCGATCGCCGCAATGGCTGTATTGGGGCTACGGGTGTTGCATGGGCTCAGCTACATCGCAGGTCTGTCCATTCGCTCGGGGTTTTATGCCGCCTATGTGGCAGCTTTACTGACGATTGTGTGGCGCATTGTGGTTTAAAGCGGCCAATGGCGTAGGATATCGCTTTCGAGCGCGATCGCGTACAGTGAAAAGCATACGGTTGAGCTTTGCAATCCGGACGTAAGCAGTGGCAGTGGTCCACCATTGTTACGCCTACTCTCTCCATTGTTCGCTCCACTTTTGCCTATGTCATTCCAGCCTGGCCCTGATTATTTCGCCCATCTCGTTCATTTGGCGCGATTACATCTACCTGCACCCTATGTCGCGGCAACGCGGCACTATCTACAGGAGCGGGGCTATTTATCAGAAATCCTTGCGGCTCATCTCACAACAGCAATACGGCAACGCTACAGCACACAGTTACACACTGATCTGGCGACGCTCTTATCTATCGTGCGCCAATGGTTAGGCGCAATCTGGATGCGCAATCGGCTTTGGGATGCTGTAAGTGCCGAGGTTTGGGTACAAGTATTGGCATGGACGGCCCAAGATCTGGAATTATCCACGGCAGCTTCCATGATTCAAGGGTTAACAGAGGCACCCTTTCAACGTGAGATTTGGCAGTCTCTGTTCCAAACCGATACTTCTCCTCCTCTGTTAGATCGCATCGAAACACAACTGTGCAAAGCGTTGAGCACCCAACTTTTAGAGGCACTTCCTAGCGTCGAACCGTGGTTATGGGATTCTCTCACAGACACTTCTGCCCTATCCCTGCCTTTACCAACGCTGACGATTCCTGATGAGCTACCCAGCGATACACCGTCAATCTTGCGAGAGGAGAAGGAAAACGCCTCCACGCTTCCATCGACAGCATCTGATACGGAAGCGATCGCGTTGGAGCACTACCTCACCCGCCCGAGCGAGTTGTACCGTCTGCCTTGGGAACTGATGGCGCAAGTGAAGCAACGGTGTGGTGTTCCGTTGGTCCAACTTCTATTTCTGCTGGCGGGTCATGCCATGCGACAATCCCATCCTGCGGATACGGCGTTCACGCTGTCTTACCAGGATTTAACGGAGCAGCTTGGCTGGCATCTCGACCCCCTACAACCTCCACCGCCCGATCTCTTGCAATTACTAACGCATCTATCTAACCTGACTATCACTTCAATTTGGATGACAGAGTCCCATTTAGCACAGGCAGATGCGTTTCAAGCGTGCGGACATCCTTGGGAGATTTTGCAAGATACTCAAGGGGTCTTTGATTGGACTACAGGTCAGGTTTCTACACCGACGGATTTGCGGTTTACCTTTAGGCCAGGGCTATGGCTCACTCATCTGTTTCGCCACGGGGGCAACCAAGCACAGGGGGCTTGGTCTGCCTTTGGCACCTACGCGTTTCAGCTCCTACAGCTTGATTATTGTCGCAATTCGTTTCTGCTCAGTCTCTTGGTCAGTCTCTGCCTCAATGTCCCTGAACCTGGTCCCCAAGCTAGGCCTGCCACTTTTAGCGTCCGTAATTTATTGGATGCGACGCTACCTACGTCTACGGCGCAAGCATTGGCGATGCACTTAGATATGGCGGAGGCGATGTTTAAGGTGTGGCAACAGTCACTGGCGGCCTTACTCGCGCTGGGCTGGAGTGGCCCCGCTTCTGAGCAGCGGTCGGCGATGCCGTTTTATGTAGCGCCTTGTCCCGATTGGTTATACCGCACGCCTGTCAGCCGTAAACCCCAAGATTGGGTCGAGCAATGGCTGGCGCAGCCAATTCAATTCCAAGCACCTCCCCATCTGATGCCACGCGCTTCCTCTCTCACGCCAAGCCGAGAACGAGCTACGACTGCGGCAGGCCCTCTATTACGACGCTTGCGCTTTGAGCGTTTAACGGGGCCAGAAATTCGCAGGGCGCGCAAGCTCAAACGTCTCACTCAGGCACAACTAGCCGATCAGCTCCATGTCCATCAAAGTCTGATTGCCAAAATTGAGGCGGGGCAACGTGCGGTCACAGATGAACTGGAGCGTTCTCTAAGACAGGTTTTGGAGCTATGACGACGGGGGGAGCTAATACCATTAAGGACTCACAACGGTATGGGCTTGAATCCTGTGCTGAGTAACCGATGGACGTTTTAATTCACTTTTTTAAAAGTGCTAAGCTAGCGTTGAGGCGGGGGCTAGATACGATCATTGGATCGATTGGTTGAGTTTTTACAAGGTTGAGCGCTTGACTCTAGATGCTACCCACTTTGAAGCGCGCCCTGTTGCTGAATGGCTCTGTTCTTTGCCAGGTATTATTGTCGTCCGAGAGGCGTCGAGTGATCACTCGGTTCGATTTCTATCTCCTAGCTGTTTGGCGCTGACGGGCTATTCTGCTCAGGAGCTTGATGCATTAAGTGGCGATGGTCTGACGTTTAATGACCTGATCTACTCTGAGGATTTAACGGAGCTATTGGCTCGCATTGACCAAGCGATCTCAACACAACAGCCTTATTGGGTGGAATATCGCGTTTATCTCAAGTCTGGCGAGTTGTGCTGGTTTCTTGAACAAGGGGCTTGGGTTGCGGCGGATGATGCTCAGGCTGCTCGGGTGGAGGGGTTAATTACCAATATTTCACCTCAGAAGCAGGCACAAGAACAGCTACAGCATGATGCGTTCTATGACAAACTGACGGGTTTGCCTAACCGTTCTTTGTTTATTGACCGTCTTTCTCAGGCGGTGCGTCGAATTCAACGCAATCCTGATTACCAGTTTGCGGTTTTGTTTCTCGATCTCGACCGCTTTAAGGTGATTAATGATAGTCTCGGCCATCGGGCGGGGGATGCTCTTTTGGTTCAGGTGGCGACTCGGCTGGCTGGCTGTATCCGTCCGGGGGATACGGTGGCTCGTCTGGGGGGCGATGAGTTTACGATGCTTATTGATGCGGTGCGCGATATTGCGGATGTGACGCTGGTGAGTGAACGCATTCTCAATGATATGGGTGCTCCATTTATGGTGGAGGGCGAAGAGATTTTTACGACGACGAGTATTGGGATTGCGTTGAGTTCTGCTGGCTATGGGTCGTCGGAGGATCTCATTCGCGATGCGGATATTGCGCTCTATCAGGCGAAGGCGTTGGGTAAGGCTCGCTATGCGCTATTTCAGCCTGGGATGCATATTCATGCGGTTGCACGGCTACAGCTCGAAAATGATTTGCGTCGTGCTTTGCAGGGACAGGAGTTTTGTTTACTCTATCAGCCGATTGTGGTGATGGAGTCGGGTCTTTTGGCTGGCTTTGAGGCGTTTGTTTATTGGCAACATCCATTACGCGGTCTTTTGGCGCCGATGGAGTTTCTGCCGATGCTCCAGGAGATGGGTCTTTTGGTGCAGCTAGGACAATGGGTGTTACGCGCTGCTTGTCAGCAAATGAGCCGTTGGCATGAGCGTTTTCCGAGGGCTCATGCGGTGTTTATTAGTGTGAATCTGGCGAGTCCTGAGTTTGCACATCCCGATCTGGTGACGGTGCTCCAATCTGTGCTGCAGGAGTCGAAGCTCAATCCGGCGTGTCTCAGGTTGGAAATTACGGAAAGTACGCTGATGAGTGATTCTGAGGCGGTGTTGGATCGTCTTCAGGCGATTAAGGCGTTAGGGGTGCAGTTGGGGGTGGACGATTTTGGAACGGGCTATTCGTCGCTCAGTTATTTGGATCAGTTTCCGATTGATTTTCTGAAGATTGATCGGTCGTTTGTCGCACGGGCTGATACGTCGGAAAATCTGGAGATTATTCGCACGATTTTGACGCTGGCTCTGTCTTTGGGGCTTACGACGGTGGCGGAGGGGATGGAGTCTACGACTCAGGTGGCTCAGTTACGGGCGCTACGCTGTGAACTGGGACAAGGGTTTGTGTTCGCGCGTCCTTTGGATGCGCTTCAGGCGCTTCGCTTTTTCGAGGAGCAGTTTTGCGGGGAGGTGCTCACTTCGATTACGGTGTCGCTCCCGCGGCTGTTGATTCGCTCGACGACGGGTCAATATCAGTTATTACTGATTGGCCGCACGTCTTGGTCGTTGGGACGGGCTCAGGATTGTTCTTTTTTTCTACCGGACCGCATGGTCTCTCGTGAACATGCGATGGTCTTACAGCTTCCGCTCTCTTGCGAGTTCTATTTGGTTGATTTAGGCAGTCGTAATGGTTCTTTTGTGAATTCACAACGGGTGAAGACGCCTACTTTATTACGCAATGGGGATCTTATTCGCATTGGCAAGACGGAGATGCAGTTTTTGGCTGCGGCTGCTCTTGAGTCGCCGAATGCACTACCGATGGTGCTGATGCATCAACCCTCTAAGATGCAAGGTCAAATCTGGCGTGAGGTGCTTTTGGCGCAGGGGGTTTCTATTATTTGGCAGACGCATGATTTCGGTCTTTTACAAACGCTTCAACAACTGGAGGCGGCGGGGGAACCTCTACCTCATCTTTTGTTGTTAGATATTGAAACCCTACCGCTGCCTTGGGAGGATTTCTTTGAGTGGCTTCGTCTACACTACCCGACTCTTCCTCTGGTGTTGACGATGGCGGCTCACTATTTGGTTGACCCTCCGCTGCGCCTCCAAGCGATTCATTTGGGGGCGATTGATTTACTCCCTGGTTTTCGCTTACGTGGAACGGATTTGTTCCGCAATGCTCATGATATTGCGCTGACGGTGCTTCGTGTTTT
This sequence comes from Stenomitos sp., assembly GCA_036704065.1. GTDB lineage: Bacteria > Cyanobacteriota > Cyanobacteriia > Thermosynechococcales > Thermosynechococcaceae > JAAURS01. The sequence goes on along the minus strand of DATNQK010000670.1, from coordinate 1,007 downwards.
ACGGCTGCTTCCGGCTTGGGCTTCGTTTGATGAACTCTCGCTGGAACAGGCTGCGATTGATGCGCTTCAGTCTGTCATTCGTAATGAAACTCTTTTTTAAGCAAAACCCCCCTTACTGATGCAAGGGGGGTTTATTCTCTACAGCGCTCTATACTTTTCGATACGGGACCATCCGTTCGATGTCGATGTTATAGGGCGACAGGTTTTGCGGGGGGTTCCCGATGGGTCGCAGGCTTTGGGCCATTCCCAAGAATTCTGATGGGTCGCCACTACGCGGTTTCTGATCTGGTCCACGATAGCTTCTGACGATGCTTTGCCAGATCACTTGCGGGAAGCCTAGTTTGCTACGATGGTAGGCGTCGTAGCGCGGCGATTTGATATTAAAGGGCAGTTCTCCGCTACTACGGCCTGCTAAGACGCGCCGTCTTTGATACGGGACGATGCTATCTCCAAATGCTTCTTGGTATTCTTCGCTATTGAGCAGTTCGTCGATGAATCCTCGGATCCCTTTGGTTGCGACGACGATGGACCATGCAATTTTTTCGCGTTCGCTATACACGTCTCGCCCTAATACCCGTTGCACGGTCTGTTCTACAAACCGATAGTTACTATTAAGGTCGTAGAAGCTCCGTTTATACGTATCTGACAGCACTAAGCCTCGAATAAAGTCTCGCACGCTGATCTGAGCGTTCTTTAGTTGCGATTCTAAGTACGGTTCTCGATCTGACGCGAAGGCATGAAAGAAGATCTGGCGATACGCGGCTTCAATTAAGTCTTCCATGTCTCGTCCGCTTAGGACGTTATCTGCACTATATACTCGAACCGTTTCGTCGCTTCCAACTTCATACCCTTTCACTCGCACGTTTTGACTACGCGGTGCATACTCTATCTTCGGAATGCTCACAACTCGCTTCTCCTTCTCCTGTTTCGTAAATCTTACTAAGCTCTTTTTACCCTTTTGACGCTCCTTTACATTCCTTCATCTATTCCTCTCAGAAATTACCATA
>DATNQK010000669.1:0-4367 GCA_036704065.1 Stenomitos sp. | reverse complement strand
AACAGTTGGGCTTTCGTTTTATAGTCTAGCGTTGCTTGAGGGTTCTAACTCTGACTAGAGGCAGGCGGAGATGGAGATGGAGAGGGTGAGGGTGATGGAGAGGGTTGAGGACTCGGAGAGGGTTGAGGCTTAACGGGCTGCTTTGTACTAGTAGGGCTGGTCTTCTTGGGTTGTGGGGTTGCTGTAGGGGTAGGCTTTTTGGGTTGTGTGGTTGGTTTGGGAATAGGGCTGGGTTTGGGTGGTGGTGGCGGTGGTTGGCCAAAGATGACGTAAACTTGCCCTGCTTTAGAAATGCCATTGGCATTGGCAAAGGGCGCGGAAAGGACAAAATCGGCACGGCGATCGCCATTGATGTCGCTGCCGCCGCCCACCGCATAGCCCACGGCTTCGTCGGGTAGTCGACCGTTGGTTTTAAAGCCTGTTTTGCCATTGAGATAGGGCAGGGCAATGGTGCCTTGGGTAGAGGCAGTGTGGCCGTACAGCACATAACCTCTGCCTGTGCCTAATCCGCCACGGGCTTGATCGAAGGGTGCGCCGATGGCGAGGTCTGCTTTGCGATCGCCGTTGATATCACCAATACCTGCCAAGGAAAATCCTGAACGACCGACGTTGCCATTAATCATCCAGCCATTGCGGCCATTGAGGGTATTGAGCTCAAAAGCGTTATACCCCCCGCGACGGCCAAAGACAACGTAACTTTGTCCAGAGTAGTAGCCGCTCGGTTGAGCAAAGGGGGCACCAATGCCAATATCGGCGATGCCATCACCGTTCACATCGCCGATGCCTTGAACGACATAACCGCTGCGCCCTTGGTTGGCAAAGCCATTGAGCCCAAACCCAAAGCGGCTGTACAGTTGCCCTAAATCGAGAGTTGGCGGCAATCCAAAGCGAGTGCCGAAAATGACGTAACTGCGTCCAGAATTTGAACCGCGAGTGTTTGCGTTCGGCGCACCAATTAGGATATCGCTTACCCCATCGCCATTGACATCCCCTGCCCGAGCCAGACTGAACCCCGCTTGTTCTCCTGCTGATGCGCCAGAGATGACGAGGCCCGAGCGGCTGTTGTTGAGCGATGCCCAGTCAAACACTGGAGGAAAGACAACCCGTTGACCAAAAATGATGTTGACATGTCCACTCTTGGCACCACGGGGGGACTGTTGAAAGGGTGCACCCACCATCAGGTCGGCAATGCCATCGCCATTCAGGTCGCCCGTGCCACTGACTGCATATCCTAGGGCGTCCCCTGCGGTTTGGCCGTTGATGGTAAATCCATCTCGACCGTTGAGGGTGGCCAGATTTAGATTGTTGAATCGGAGGCGATCGCGTTGGCCAAAAATCACGTAGCTTTGACCTGCATCTACGAGTTTAGGATTAGGCCCTTTAGACCCCTCGCTGGGCTTCACGACATCTGCAAAGGGCGCACCGACGATCAAATCGTCTACCCCATCGCGATTGATATCCCCTGCCCCTTGAACCGACCAGCCAAAGCTGTCTCCAGGTGCAAGGCCCGCAATGCTACAGCCAATATTGATGTTGAGGGACGATAGGTTGATGCTTTTCCCCCACCCGCCACGTTTGCCAAAAATGACATAAACCTTTCCTGCTCTGGCACGGCCTGGGCTTGAGGCAAAGGGTGCCCCAATCGCAAGATCGTCAATTCCGTCCCCATTGAGATCGCCCACCATGTTCACGGACCAGCCGATTTGCTCGAAGGTTGCGCTGCCGTTGATTACAAAGCCAGTTGGACCGTTGAGTTCTGAGAGCTGCAGGACGGATGGAAACATGGTTTACCGACTCCACGCGGAGATCTCTGCTAATTTCTATCTTTATATCACTCCCTCTTTGGGGCTCTGCATATCCCTAACAGGAAGGTAAGTGGGCTGTATTCTACGCAGGTGGATGAAAGCGGCATCAATGGGTGATTTTGTGTCAAGGGTAGCTTTGCACTTTACCGGGTTGTGAGGGGCAGTCATGACAGGGATAGGTGTTGCAGATGAGGTGGTTGCCTCGCTAATACCCCTGATTGATTCAACGTTAAGCTATTGCCAGAGATGTTGATGGCGTTGACTTGTATATGCTTTTGAATCCCGACCAGCGCATGAAGCTGGATACGAATAGTGATGCCTTGTTTTACGATTACCCTCGGTTTGTGACCCATGTGGATGAGGGCTTTATTGCGCAACTCACGGAGGTGTATCGCCAATATCTGCGGCCCCAGATGCATGTCCTTGATTTGATGAGCAGTTGGGTTTCGCATCTGCCCGATGAGATGGAGTTCGCTGTGGTGGAAGGGCATGGCATGAATGCAGAGGAATTAGCCCGTAATCCGCGCCTCAATCATTATGTGGTACAGGATCTGAACCAGTCTCCACAATTACCTTATCGGGAAGCTCAGTTTGATGCAGTCTTGATTGCGGTTTCGGTGCAGTATTTACAATATCCAGAGGCGATTTTTGCCGAGATTTGCCGAGTGTTGCGGCCTCAAGGGGTAGCAATTGTCAGTTTTTCAAATCGAATGTTTTTCCAGAAGGCAATTCAGATCTGGCGCGATCGCTCGGAGGCAGGTCGGGTGGAATTGGTGAAGCAGTATTTTCAGGCGATTCCAGGGTTTGAACAGGTGGAAACTATTTCTCGCCCAGCGCCGTTAGGGGGTATGTTCCAAAGTCTTGGGTTTGCTGGGGCCGATCCGTTCTATGCGGTGATTGCCCATCGTCGGGCAATGCCATCGGGCTCCAATTAGAGATATCACTTCCGCAAAGTATGGCTACAAAATTCCTTGGGTTATTGCTGCGTACAGTGGAACAAAGCACAGTGCTGTTGGGTACGGTCGATCCGCAATGGCGCACACCGTTTGCGATCGCCTTTGGGGCTGTGCCGGGGGCACTGTGTCGCTATTACTTAACCCGCTTTTGTGTGCAGTGGTTTGGGACGGGGTTTCCCTATGGCACGTTTATTATCAATCTGTCTGGCGCGTTGGTGATGGGATTCTTTACAACGCTGGTGCTAGAAAAAATGCTCACTTCGCCGGATTTGCGATCGCTGGTTGCAGTCGGTTTTTTAGGCGCTTATACGACGTTTTCAACCTATGCGCTGGATACTTCGGTGCTATTGCACGGGGGCCAGTGGCTGAAGGCGTTGGCGTACTGGGGTGGCAGTGCGGTATTGGGGTTGGTGTGTTTGGAGTTGGGAAGTGCGATCGCCCGTCGCTGCTTCTAGCAGAAACTAGCCGATGCTGAGTTTTGCAGCTTATTTTTCTGTTTTAGACCGCATCAAGGTCAATATTCTCGTAAAGCGAGAGAATTTCAATTTGCGCGTCAAATGTGTTCAAGGACAATGTAACTGTTGGATCGTCATATTCTGAGAGCAGCCATTGATGTGCTGCTGTTTTGACATAATGTTCGACGTGGATGCTGTACTGATCGATGAGGAGATATTCGCGGAAGCTCTCAATGGTGCGGTAGGCAGAGAATTTTTCGCCGTGATCGTAATCTTGCGTTGATTTGGATAGAATTTCGGCAATAAAACAGGGATTCACTACGGTGTCGGTGCGCCCTGCTTGAAGCTGAAGGGGTTTTTCCACAACCATCACATCTGGATAGGTATAGAGATTGCGATCAGGAATCCACAGCCGTTGGTCGGCTCCGAAAATACGGTAGGGTTTGCCACGCAAAGCAGATTTGAGAAGAGTTGCAAGGTTAATTGCCAGTTCGTTGTGATCCGGTGTACCTCCTGTCATGAGTCGAATTTCTCCGTTTACATATTCATGGCGTTTCTCCGAAGCCATCTCAAATTCCAGATATTCTTCACGCGTATAGGTACGTTGTTCAAGTGCCTGTGTCATGGTGGATTCAACCTCCCTTATGCTCAACGGTATCTGGCATTTGTTGAATGATTTCCATCGTCTTCACGCTGACGGTGCAGACTCGCTGTAGCAGGTCGATGACGTGTTCTTTGTAGTCAGCGAATTTGTAGGTATTGAAGAGTTTGGCGATCGTTGGGTCTTTGGGTGTTTTTTCTTTGTACTGGTCGAGTATCCATTCCAGGGCGGATCGGTTGCCAAGTTTGTAGTCCCAAGCAACGGCGGGGATGCCTTCCAGGGTGGTTTCGGTGTCGAGGATGATTTTGCCTTCGGTTTTGTCGGCTTTGAGTTTGGCTTTGGGAGGTTTACCCTCACCCCCTGCCCCCTCTCCCATCGGGAGAGGGGGTTCTAGCCCAGGAATTTTGGAGGTTTCGGCTCCCCTTCCCCTGCGGGAGAAGGGGGTTGGGGATGTGGGCACATCGACTCGTCGTAATCCGTAGGGTTCGATGGTTTCGTAGTTCAGGTGCAAGTCCATTAAGTTTTTGCCCCAGGTTGCCCATTGGTGGAA
>DATNQK010000668.1:0-2547 GCA_036704065.1 Stenomitos sp. | reverse complement strand
CGATCCGCAGTTTGAATTTATTAATCGGTTGTGTACCGTTGGTGCATTTGTGTTGGCCGCCTCTGTGATTCCCTTTGCCATTAATGTCGTTTGGAGTTGGATCGCAGGTGCCAAAGCAGGGGACAACCCCTGGAGTGCATTAACCCTGGAGTGGACAACTGCTTCGCCCCCAGCGGTTGAGAATTGGGAGGTTTTGCCTGTGGTAACTCATGGGCCTTACGACTATGGCATGAACGGCCATAGTGCAGCAGGTGCCTTGGAAGACGGTATTGCGGCAGCGCAACCGTAGGTTGGCGCTCATCTAGAAAGGAGGCAACATTTATGCAAGATTCGATGCTCGATCCGGCGATCGCATCGCCCAATTCCCATCCCCCTGCTGCCAGCGCCCATAGCGACCATGCGGAGCACCCTGACTTTCGCGTGTTTGGGTTGCTCACGTTTTTGATATCCGAATCGCTGATGTTTGGTGGCTTCTTTGCAACCTACCTTGTTCTGCGAGGTGGGGCAGCGGTATGGCCCCCGGAAGGAACGGAAGTGGAGTTGTTGGTGCCGGCCATCAACACCTTCATTCTGGTCTCCAGTAGCTTTGTGATTCATTTGGGCGATATAGCCATCAAGAAAAACGATGTCTCTGGGATGCGGCTATGGTATGGCGTTACAGCCCTGATGGGAGCGGTATTCCTGGTGGGTCAGGTCTATGAGTATTTGACCTTAGGGTACGGCTTAACCACGAATATTTTTGCGAACTGCTTCTACCTGATGACTGGGTTTCACGGTCTGCATGTCTTCGTGGGGTTGCTGCTGATTTTAGGGGTGCTGTGGCGATCGCGTCGCCTCGGCCACTACTCATCCAGCAAGCATGTGGGCATCGAAATGGCAGAGATTTACTGGCACTTCGTGGACATCATCTGGATTATTTTATTCACCCTGCTCTACCTGATGACAATTTTCTAAACACGCGACGCAACCTAAGGGGCACAAATGTTGTGCCCCTGTTCCTTTTCTTCGGAGATCCCAACAATGACCCAATCTCCAGCACCGTCTCTGTCTTGGCACAACGGCTCGGAGGCTGCAAAACGCTCGCTGTTAGCGGCCTCCCACCACTGGGACAACACACCTGAAGCAGAACAGTGGATATTACAAGCGCTGGCCGAACCCGAACCCGATTTGGATGTATGGGTATCTGCCTATCGCTTCTTTTTTTACAAAAACAACAACCCAATGGCCTTGCAAATGGCACAGCAGGTCATCGCGCGTGTACAAGCTGCCGAACAGTTACCCCAGGATTGGGCACAATTGGGGCCTATTTTGGCGCAACGCAAGGAAGAACCTGTGATTCGGCTATATCTCAATGCTTATGCAGCGTCTGGTTTTGTGCTGGCGCGCTTAGGACAAACGGAACAGGCCAAAGTGATTGCAGCCCAAGTTCAGTCGATTGATGATCGCAACGAATTTGGTGCCAAAACGGTATGGGAAATTTTGACCCAACCAGCGGACGAGGAGGAGTAACGGTAGGCGATGCAAGTGCAGGATTGGCTAGTAACGGACGACGGCGAATGCCAACCCCGACCTGCGGCACGGGAGTGGGACTTAATCCGCGATCATTATTACTTTCATCGGTTTTTAACTGAAGTAATGGATGTGGTGGAATCTGCTCCGCAAGAGACCGAAGAATGGGACTATTTACCGCAAATTCGGATGCGTGTGCGGCAGTTGCTGACCAATTCTTACTGGGTGCAAACCCAACATCAGCCCCCTTGCCCTAAAACGGGTGCATCGGTTCAGGTTCTGTATGACGAAATTGGCTATCCTCTCACAGTGCAAAATGTGATGACGGCACCGGGCGTTGTCTCTGCAATTCACAACCACGGCACCTGGGGCGTTGTGGCTGTTCTACAAGGAGAGGAAAAACATACGTTTTGGCGGCGGAGTGCGACAGCGGAGTATCCCAATCGCATTGTGCCTGTAGGGGAGCGGGTGATGCGCAAGGGAGAAATTGCCAGCTTTACACCCTACGCCATTCATCAGGTAGAAGCCATTGGGACTGAACCTGCGTTGACCTTTCAAATTTACGGCGATACCCAACCGCGATCGCGCTTTGAATTCGACTCTATTGCGCATACGGTCAAGCCGTTCTAGGCAGTTGTGTGCGTATGGCCGTGTTGTTATCCAGCCATTCCTAAACTTTGTCATGAACGTAAAACTCAAGGATATTGTGACCGTTGGCGGCATTGCAGGGGTTGTAATGCTACCAGCCATCCTCGTTTTTGGACTTGTTTGGCACCAGCACTTGTGTTTTATCCGTACCTACGGATATTTTGCAGCAGCAGCTCAATCGGCAACTAGGCTGAACCAAAACCTATGGGAGAACACCCTTTATAGCTTCAGTATGAGCTTAGGTATTGGTCTTATACCAATTCTTCAAATTCCAGCTACAGATAAAGCCTTAAGGATAGAGGCTCTCCCTGTTAGGGAAGCGATGACTGCTTGTGTCATCGCTTGGAGTCTCTGGGTGATGAATACTTTCAACTGATCCAGGTTTTTGGG
>DATNQK010000667.1:0-5784 GCA_036704065.1 Stenomitos sp. | reverse complement strand
GAACGCCTCAATAGTTTCTCTAATTCTTCTTTCTCAGACTCACTCAATATGATGGGTACTGCTGACAGTTGGGGCATCGCTTTGAAGCCTCAAACCTTGTACCTCTATATAGTAGGTAAACTTATGCCAAGCTGTACTAGTAGCTTCCTTAACAATTCGTTCACGGCGTTCAGTCAGGGTTTTAACTAGCCGTAAACGGCGATCGCCACTTTTCATAAAGCTCTTAATCTGATCCATTTCTCCTGGAGTAAGATAACGAGATTCTGCATCTGCATGCACAATTAATTTCTTGATAATACTCATCATCGTTTTCCTTAATGATTTGAATGGGCATTTAATGTAATTGACTTACTGAAGCACATCCTTACAGTTTGACTGGTCTCTGCTTCCCAATCTTGCATGGAAGGGACAGTGTATCCGCCTTCTATTAGACTAAGCCCAAGTTCAACATTTCTTGGGGAGAGGCCAATACATCAATTCCGACAAAGAAAATTTGACCTTCAGGATTGAGCAAGAACCGCCATGCCAATTTGATATCGACCTTGTCACCAAACCACGGAGTTTGCACTTTCCCTGTTACTTTAATTTGGGTAAATCCTCCTTCAGCTGACTCATAGCTTCCTTGTTCTGGGAATAGCTTAAGTCCGTAGCATTCTTCTCGCATATACGCGAGAATCTTTTCCTGACCTGTGATTGGTTCCTGAAAAGGAGGTTTCAAGGCACTTTCTTCAGCAAATAAAGCTACAGTCGACTGGAAATCAAAGGCATTCATATTGTCCATATAGCTTAGAACCGTCTTATTATCAATTCCCTTAATACTGACTTTAGTCCGAGGGGCAGCCTCTTTAGGTACAATCACAGGTTCTTGGACTTTTGCAGTACTGCCACTGCGGGAATAACCCATATTGATGACTACATCTTGGAATACAGTGAGTTGCTCTCCTCCTTCCAATTGACAGATGGCTTGGAGCAAATTGGATGCCTGCGTTGACAGCTGATAGCCTTTTGGAATGGGAGCCACAATTCCCTGTTTCATCCACTCACTTAATTGATACCAGAAGCCCAACTTAACATTGGTGCCAAACGATGAATAGCTCTGACAGATGAGCGTATTCTTGTGGTTGACTAGATCACACATCACTTCCGTTTGCTCCAAAGCTGGCATCTGCTTGATCTGAGTCAGAGTTTTTTCTGCAAATATCATATTGACGACATTCATCGCAGCGGGAGTAATACTTATTCCCATCTCTATGTAGGCAAACCAAAGTAATGCTAACTGGTCCTCAGCACTGAGTTGATTAAATGATGCAATGATTGCTGGGACTACCTCAGCAACTTGAGACTCAGAAAGAATAGAGCGAGCTGAGTCAATTGTATATGACATAGTAGTATCTCCCAAAAGTAATGTTAAAAAGTCGCTTGTTTTTGTATGAAATATTACAGCTTGGGCTGTTAACTGTCCTGAGAGATAGCACTTACAGCCATAGAGTCAGGATAAAGTTACTGCTATCATCAAGCCAAAACATGTAATGCAATAATCGTGTGGAAAATCAAATTAGAAATTCACATTCAATATTGCTCAGAAATAATCATCCAAAAGAGATATGTTTGGGTACACACCATATTGTTAAAGAAGTAGATAGAATTTATCTCTCTAAAGTCTGGGGTGTACCCAATAGCAGTTACTATCTCAGCATTTGGCTATGCAGGCATCAACACGGTATCAATGATGTGAATAACCCCATTGTCGGCTGCAACGTCAGCAGCTGTGACGGAGGAATTGTTGATTTTGACACCATCAGAAGTATCAATTTTCACATCTTCACCTTCAACAGTTTTGGCTGACTTCAGTTTAGAGACATCTGATGCCATGATCTTGCCTGCTACGACATGGTAAGTCAAGATTTTTTTGAGTTTGGGAATGTCTTTAAGGAGACCATCTACCATGCCTGTTGGCAACTTGGCAAATGCTTCATCTGTTGGGGCGAAGACTGTAAATGGACCCTTACCTTTGAGGGTATCGATTAAGCCGGCAGCTTTGATAGCAGCAACCAGGGTGTTAAAAGAACCGCTATTAGCAGCAGTATCAACAATGTCAGCCATGTACTTCACCTAGTGTGCGTTATCTATTAACATTGTTGTTTGCAAGCAAGCAACAACTTCAATATTGATTAGTATGGCAGGCTGATGTTTCATATCAGGGTGGATTTGTTGCTTAAGGTCAAAGTGCAAGACCAGTATTGGGCGTTGGGTAGCGTTATTGCATAAGTAGGACTTGAGTCAAAGAACCCCTCTGTCCAGATGAAGTTAAGCAGAGACCGGAACACTAACAGGTTTGCCCAGTTGAATCATTTGGTTTAGCATTGCACATTGACACAATGATTCTGTTGCTTGATTCTCAAACTTACAAAATCGTACTCGGCCACCAAAAAGCTAAGTCAAGGGGTCTACTTCTCGGTTTAGGCAAGCGTACGCCAAATACTGCTAAATCTTTCAGGTCTTGATGTTCTATATAACCTTTAATGGAAGCATAACATTAGTTGCTACCCCAGAGACCATCAGTAATTGAATAACAGTCCAGGTTGTGTCAATTTCCCACCATTTTAGTCCAGCTCTAGCCACTTTTGGATAAGCATGATGATTATTATGCCATCCTTCACCATAGGTTAGAATTGCAGCCCACCAGAGATTACGAGAATTATCATTTGTGTCAAAAGTACGATAGCCAGTCATGTGAACCGCTGAGTTGATTAACCAAGTACTGTGCCATAACAGAACGGCACACAGAAATAACCCATAAACCACAAATGACCAGCCACCAAGAAGATAAAGCCCTATTCCAAGTGGAATTTGCAGTAGTAAATGATAACGATCTAACCATCGATAGAAAGATTGTTGAGTTAAGTCTGGAGCATGTCGTTTATAAAATTCGTAGTCAAAAAATTGTGGACGTTGATAGAACATCCAACCCATATGGCTCCACCAAAATCCGCGTTTGGCTGAATAAGGATCTTGGTCAAGATCTTCAGTGTGAGCATGATGCAAGCGGTGAGCACTGACCCAAGAAATCGGGCTACCTTGAAGCGCAAGGACACCAATAATGGCAAGACTATACTCGATTACTTTAGGAACTCTTAGACTACGGTGTGATAAGAGACGGTGGTAGCCGAGACAAATTCCAAGACTGCCCATAAACCAATGCAAAAGAAAGGTCAGCCCTAAAGCAGGCCATGAAAAACATGGGAAGGCTAAGAGGGCTAATGCATGTAATGAAAAAATAAATGTAATAGTAACCCAGTTTAAAGCCAAGGGCTTTTGAGGATCTGATTTGGACTCACAAGGTATAAGAGACATTAAAATCCTAAAAAATAAAGAAAAATTCATTACTTCAAACTAAAAGATTAATTGTTTTTCCTTAAATTCAACAATAAACACTACTAATTACGAAAAACATATTATCAAAAGGATAAGGATTGAAATACTAATTTTATGAAGTTAGTTATAACGAATAAATTAGTATTAATTTGCCAAAAGTTAAAAATTCGAACCATTCTAATTTACGCGCATGAATATAGACTTCATCATCTTTGAGAGGAGCTTTACTGTCTTTTAAAGATTTGAGAAATCAATTAGGGATCTGCGTTGATACGTACTTTTCCTCAATAACACTTCCACCTAATTTTTTTCAATAATTGGGCTATGGTTTTAATATCTAGTCCTTCACCTCTAACTTTAAGGGTCATCAAGATTATCTGGGGTCATCGCAGTTTTGCTATCAGGATGCTGCTCTGCTCGGTAAACTGCCGTCAGTCATCTTTCCACAAACACTTTTAGATCATTTAAGTGTTTGTGTGATCTTTATCGCTCTTGCCAACCCGCTTACAAGCTCAATAAATCAACTTTACAGCACTAGAATGTATGTCACATATACATCTTAGCTTTACAGTACCCGTCAATTGTCCGCCCGATGTGATTGCTCTGTTAATACACCTAACACTCAAATGATGTGCTTGAGCAAGATTCATGAAAATGACTGGGAATCGCGAATCCGATGCTATATCCTAGCAAGTACAGACGGATCAGTTCTCTAAGATAGGCTTTGTTCGCCTGCAAGTCGCTGCAAACGAATCTACAGCCACCCACATTTTCCTCGCTTGACCTTATCCTGTTCCATCGAGGCTTAAAACACGACCGATTCGTAAAAGTCATTCACACGCAGTAAGCTAAAAACCTTCTTGGCTATACATCAACACTTAATTTACCGCAAGCCAACCTCATCTGCTTCGTCTATCTGCCGCTTCAGCCTTCCTAAGTATCGCTGACACAGTCTCCACTTGCGCCAAGCATAAAAACAAACAGCAATTATTTCTCAAGCCCTGTAATGGCCGAGCAGGTCACGCCAAGAAGTGCCTATTTTAGCTTTCAGCTTTTAATGTCCTGATTTAATGTTTGACTATAGCGATTCAGTATTACAACATTTTATGCAACACGAGCATACGATATATCAACCCATCGGCTGATCTTGACGTTGCACTTGCTCTGGTTGTGTTGCAAAAATAATGATGCGTAGTAATGAACTTCCTCGGTGAAGTAGTAAACTAAGCAGCAAATCCAAAGATTTTATGAATGAAGGAGATCTGTCCCATTACATCCCCTTTCTCTACACCTTTGATCTGACCCTTACGGCTCATATTCATCGCTTCATACCCCTGAATCGTGCGTCGAGCGGGGTTAAACGAACCGAATCCTAGACCTGGATTTGTCCGCCGCTTGATAAAACGATGGTCTTGTTCAATCAGATTGTTAAGGTACTTGACCTGCCTCAATTTAGTTTCCTGCGGCAATTCTTCGTCTGCTTTGAGGTCTTTAACAGCTGTGGGATAGGCTGGATTCTTATCCACATTGATCACTCTGGGCACCACAGTCCAAGAACCTTTGAGCACTTTCTTAAAGAATCGTTTTGCAGCCTTTGCGTCTCGTTTAGCGCTGAGCATGAAGTCTTAGGTATTGCCCTGAGAATCGATGGCAAGGTAAAGATACTTCCACTCTTGTTTGACCTTGATATAGGTTTCATCTACTTTCCAAGAGTCATGGGTGGAACTCAAATGAGGCCGAATGTGTTTGTCCAGCCCAGGAGCATAGGCTTGAACCCATCGGTAAATCGTGGTGTGGTCAACCTCCACCCCTCTCTCAAGGATCATTTCCTCTAAATCCCGGTAGTTCAATGCATAGCGGCTATATCAGCGGACATTGAGCACAATGACATCTGGCAAAAAGTGTCGCCATTTAAATAGAGTCTGGGAATCCATGAGCGTTGATGATCAAAAAGGGGCTTGATCATCACACACCAGATTGTCATAGTTTTTGCAACACAGCCATGTTATTCAGCGATCAGCATAGATCAGAGGTACTTCCCATTAAGCCCGTTTAGCCAAATCGGCAACGATTGCGCCCAGTTGAACAAGCTCAAAGGGTTTAGCCAAGTGCATTTGAAACCCAGCCTCGATCATCCGTTTTCGTTCTGCTTCACTGGTATAGCCCGTCAGCGCGATCGCCGGAATTTGTCCTCCGGCTGACGCACTGAGCGATCTCACCTGTTGAATGAGGAAGAATCCATCTTCCTCAGGCAAGCCGATATCTGAAATCAGCAGATCAAAACGGTCAGGGCTTGCGCTGAGAGCGGCGATCGCTGCTCTGGCAGTCGTTACGGTCAGCACCTCTGCCCCGTAACTCTCTAGCATATACTGCAAGGCGAAAAGCATATCGACCTGATCATCAACCGCT
>DATNQK010000666.1:0-7996 GCA_036704065.1 Stenomitos sp. | reverse complement strand
CAACCATCCTACGGGCTCGCCATGGGTGGAAGCCTTACAGGCCTCCGTGCGTCCGGTCATTACCTATGCCTTCTTCCTGGTCTTTGCGGTAGTGAAGGTCTCGGCCTTGGCCACTTTGCTGCAAACCGACGGGATCACCATGGCGGCGGCACTGCAGGCCACTTGGGACGACGAAACCCAGGCGCTGTTTGCTGCAGTAATGTCTTTCTGGTTCGGCAGCCGTCAGATTAGCAAGATGCGCCGAGGTGGCTGATGCGTCACGTCACCGAGGAAGGCCTTAACCTTATCAAATGATTCGAAGGCTTCAGTGATACCATTTACATCTGCCCGGCCGGCTACCCGACCATCGGCTACGGCCATGTGGTGCTGGCACATGAACAGGATCAATTCGCAGCGGGCGTCACGCAAGCAGAGGCCACTGAGCTTCTGCGTAGGGACGTGAGGATCGCCGAACGAGCCGTGTTGCGGCTGATCTCGGTACCACTGACGGACGGGCAGTTCGATGCGCTGGTCTCTTTCACCTTCAACCTCGGTGCCGGGGCGCTACAGCGGTCGACACTGAGGCGGAAGGTGAACCGTGGCGAGCACGAAGGCGTCCCCGCAGAGTTGATGAAGTGGGTGTGGGCGGCGGGGAAAAAGCTTCCAGGCCTCGTACGTCGCTGGCAGGCAGAAGGGGTTGCTTACGCCTCTGCACCTCTTGCTGGCATGAAAATTGAGTCAGATTCGTGGGGGAAGCCCGAACAGGGTGACGTACCCCCCCACACAGGGTTTAAAATGACAAGATTTTGTAGATAAATGCAATCACATCGCATAGATGCGTGTTGTGGGGACCATAACAATGGCGCTTTTCCCGGTATTTCTGTCGGTTGTGTATGTTGTACGCAATCAAGGCCATCAGCTAGAGAGCATTATTCACAGTGCCTCTGAAAAACTGTCATCACTCGTCACCGATTACGAGTTGATTATTGTTGACAACGCGTCTGATGATGAAAGCATCAATGTACTCAAAAATCTAACCGGCCAATCGGGCTATCCAAACTTACAAGTTTATGCTCTTACCAAGGAAGTTGACGGTGACACAGCTTCATGGGTGGGGCTGGAGAATGCGCTTGGTGATTTCGTCGCTGTCATTGATCCCCAGCTCGACGACATCGGTTTCTTGCCTGAAATGCTCGATAAAGCAGTTATGGGGGCAGATGTGGTTTTCGCAAATAACCAGCAGAAACCACGCCAAAGCTTCGCTTACCGAGTGGCCTATGCAGTCTTCAATTTTCTGTATAGATCGTTCAATGGAATACATCTGGCCAAAGAGGCGCCCCAGTATAGGCTGCTGAGTAAACGTGTCGTTAACTTTATCTTGCAGCACCCCCAGCCAGCCGTTACTTACCGGCACTTGCCGGCAACTGGTGGTTTTGCGCGTATCAACATGGAGTACAGCAGCAAACCACTTGCAAGGAATACCAAAAAATTGGGGGAAAGCATTGATCGAGGGATGCGCCTCCTCGTTTCGACAACACAAGCACCAATGCGGCTTGTGACGTCGTTGTCCTTGTTTGGGGCTGCGGCCAACTTAATTTATTCGGTATATGTTGTAGCCATTGGGATTTTCAAAACTGATGTGGCGCCAGGTTGGGTGAGTATGTCATTGCAACAGTCAGGCATGTTTTTCCTGATTTCACTCGTGCTTTTAGTGCTTGGGGAATACATATTGCATATGGCGAGCCTCAGTAATGAGGGGCCGCTGTATCACGTTGGCCAAGAGTTTACGAGCGCACGCATGACCCGCCGGGAGAAGCTGAACATTGAGGATGTCTCGGCGTCAGCAACGCGTCACTTGCCCAATTCAGATCAGGTTGTTGCATGACCGTGCAATCTTCCACTGCGGATGCAGTCATCATTGGCGGCGGCTTCTACGGCTCTGCCATCGCGATCTACCTTGCCAAGACCCGTGGATTGCGCCGAGTGATCCTCCTGGAGCGGGAGTCGAAACTGCTGGTCCGTGCCTCGTATAACAACCAGGCACGTGTACACAATGGATACCACTATCCCAGAAGCTTTACGACGGCATTTCGTAGCCGAGTCAATTTGCCTCGCTTTGTGCGGGATTGGCCGGACGCCGTTAAGCAGGATTTTGTCAAGCTTTACGCTATTGCAAGACGCAACTCTAAAGTAACATCCAAGCAATTTGAGCGTTTTTGCCATGAGATCGGAGCGAAGATCAAGCCTGCTGAAGCCGGTTTAAAACGGCTTTTTGAGCCTCGACTGATTGAAGATGTTTTTCTCGTCGAAGAGTATGCTTTCGATTCAACGCGACTTGCTGAATGGGCAATCAGAGAGCTTCAGGGTGCAGGTGTCGAGATCCATTACTCAACCCGTGCTTTAGCGATTTCCCGTTCGCCAGCCGACCAAAGCTTGAGCGTAGCCATCCAGTCGAAGTCAGGGGATGCCTCGTCAATAAATTGTCGGTACGTCTTCAACTGCACCTACAGTGGACTGAATCAGTTTTCAGGCGACTTTCCTGGCACCAAAATGGGTCTCAAGCAGGAGGTTACTGAAATGGCGCTTATGCAAGCGCCAGGCGTGCTCAAGGAAATTGGGGTCACGGTCATGGACGGTCCATTTTTCTCGATGATGCCGTTCCCTGCGCGTGACCTGCACACGCTGTCGCACGTTCGTTACACCCCACACTTTAGCTGGAAGGACGAACAGGGTGTTGACCCGTACAAGAAGCTCGACGAATACGATCGTGCTACTCGCGTCGATCGCATGGTCCGTGATGTGGGCCGATACCTACCTGCCGTACTTGAAGCGAAGTATGTCGACTCACTATTCGAGGTCAAAACCGTTTTGGTCAAGAACGAAGGGGATGATGGTCGTCCGATCCTCTTCGAAAAACATGCGGAACTGCCCGGCTGCTATTCGGTGTTGGGTGGGAAGATAGACAATATTTACGATGTTCTTGAAAAACTCGAAACAGAAGAGTTCAAGAGCTTGCTGGAGTGATGATGGAAAACGCGCTGATTGGATTCTCTGGTTTTGTTGGAAGCACGCTCCTTAAGCAAGCACATTTTTCTGCACTTTTCCGTTCGACAAATATCCACGAAATTGAGAATCGTGAATTCGATGTAGTGGTGTGTGCAGGTGCACCAGCGCAGAAGTGGATTGCCAATCGTGATCCGGCAGATGATCGAAAAAAGATTGACTCCCTGATCAACCACCTTCGCACTATTAAGTGCAAAAATTTCATACTGATCAGCACTGTCGATGTATTCAAGGAGCCGATTGGCGTTGATGAATCTACGCCGGTTGATGAGTCAGGCTTGCATGCCTACGGACTTCATCGCCGACTGCTAGAAAAGTTTGTCGAGCAGTATTTCCCCGGCTATTTGATTGTTCGGCTGCCTGGCTTGGTGGGTCCTGGCTTACGCAAGAACGTGATTTTTGACTTTCTTAATAACAACAATCTTCACGCTATTGAGAGTCGAGGCGTTTTCCAGTTTTATCCCATGACCAACCTTTGGTATGACATACAAATTGCGCTGAAGGCTGGTCTATCACTGGTGCACCTGACTGCCGAACCGATCAGCGTTGCGGATGTCTCGCTACAGGGATTCGGAAGACCGTTTACACAGACACTGGAAAACTCGCCCGCTCGTTACGACATGCAAACGCGGCACGCGCAAATCTTCGGTTCGCTTGGTCAGTATCAGTACAGTGCCCGCGAAGCCATCCAGGCGATTAGAGCCTATGCCCAGTCCGAACCCATGACCCAGAAGAATGAAAACGGAACGGCATCGTGAGGCTAGCCATTTCAAACATTGCCTGGGACATCGCAGAGGATACTTCTGTCGCAAAGCTTCTGGGCAAGTTCGGCGTTGATGCCATTGATGTAGCGCCCGGCAAGTACTTTCCTGACCCTGCCAATGCCAAAGATGAGGACATCGCAAATGTCAGACGATGGTGGGCAGGTCACGACATCGAGATCACTGGCATGCAAGCCTTACTGTTTGGTACGACAGGACTAAATGTATTTGGTGATAGCAAGAGCCAACAGGCGATGCTGGAGCATCTGCGAGCGGTGTGTCGCATCGGTGCCGGCCTGGGTGCAACGCGATTGGTATTTGGCTCACCCAAGAATCGTGACCGCTCAGGCTTGAGTGACGCACAAGCACTCGAGCAGGCGGTTAGCTTTTTTCGACGTCTTGGTGATGTTGCACAGGAACATGACGTTATCGTGTGCCTGGAGCCCAATCCAACCCAATATGGGGCGAACTTCATGACCACCAGCGAAGAGACAGCCCATGTCGTCGCAGCGGTTGGTCACGAGGCTATTCGGATGCAGTTTGATACTGGGGCCTTAACGATCAATGGAGAATCTCCCGAAGCTGTGCTGGAGTGCAGTTCCAGACTTATCGGGCACGTTCATGCGAGTGAGCCGGATCTGGTGCCTTTGGGTGATGGCGGGACTGATCATCAGTTGATGCACAAGGCCCTGAGTCAACATCTTCCAGAACACCTAGTTTCGATAGAGATGGTCGCCACAAAGGATGAACCACACCTCCAGTCGATTGAACGGGCGCTGTTTTGTGCCGTTGAGTGCTACCGGACTAAACAGGCGGTGGCCAGATGAAATGGTTGATCTTGGTGCTTGGTATCGCCGCAAACGCTTCTGCCAGCGTACTGGTCAAGATGGCCATGATGCCCCCGAGGAAGTTCCCCTCCCTTGCAGATCCGCTAGCACCCTTAAGCAACTGGCCCTTCTGGCTCGGCTTAGGCTTATACGGTGGGGCTTTCCTGCTGTATGCCGCCGCACTGGCTAGGTTGCCATTAAATGTTGCCCACCCTGTACTGACTTCTGGGGCGGTAGCAACGGTCGCACTTTTTTCCGTTTTGATCTTCCGTGAACCCTTTCACTGGACAACAGGTGCCGGCATCCTGCTCGTGATTGCAGGCGTGGCACTCATCACAGCTCGGGTTGCATAAACAAATGAATACGACACAAGATATTTCTCCGAATGAGCGGGCAAAGTGGCAAGTACCCGCCATGGAGACGCCCCTGTGGTTGGGCAAACAACATTCTTACTGCGTTGTCATCCCCGTGATTAACGAAGGAGAGCGTATTAAGAGCCTGCTCAAGCGTATGGAGGCGGAGCGGATTTCGTCGATTGCAGACATCATCATTGTTGATGGCGGCAGTACGGACGGCTCCTTGGAGCTAGATTCACTGCAGCAAGTGGGAGTCAGAGGGCTTGTGGTGAAAAAAGGCCCAGGAAAGCTGAGCGCCCAACTTAGATGCGCCTATGCCTTTGCGCTCGATCAAGGATACGAAGGCATTGTCACCATCGATGGGAACGACAAGGATGACCCCGAAGCCATACCGCGATTTATCGAGGCGCTAGAGGGCGGGATTGATTTTGTTCAGGCATCGCGTTTCTTGCCTGGTGGGGTGGCTGTTAACACGCCAAAGTCACGAGACTTTGCGATCCGGTATATCCATGCACCGTGTTTAAGTCTGGCATCTGGTTTTAGATGGACGGATACGACGCAAGGTTTTAGAGCTTACAGTCGCGCACTTTTGCAGTCAACAGACGTTCAAATATTTAGGGATGTCTTTAGTAGCTACGAGCTCTTAGCATTTTTATCATACCGAGCGCCAAAGTTAGGATTCAAATGTTGCGAAATCCCTTCGGTTCGCCAATATCCCCTCGGGGAAATTCCAACAAAAATAAGCTCATTTAAAGGGAATATGCAAGTGCTTTGGGTTTTAATAAAGGCTTGCCTTGGTGCATTTAATCCTAACAAAATATAAAACAATAAATACATTATTTTCGGCTGAAAATCTCAACACTATCGACATCTTTGACTTGGGCGAAAAATGTATAAATTAACAAGAGATCAGCTTGGAGAGGTGTCTTTGGCATTGACTGCGCTACTGGTTCTGTTTGTCAGCTTCCAGTTGAATTTCTTTGGCGCCGCACCAAATGATTTCTTTGAATTTCACCAAAGAGACTCTGAGTCTCTGGTCTTGGGGCGAGTTGTTGAAACACGTCAAAATGGATATTTTTCTAATGAAGGATTCCTTGGTGTTTATGCAGATCAAAATAAAGTCGATTATCAATACAAGGCGTATTCGCTGAATCTGAAGCCAGAGTCTAATTTTAATGTCTATACATCTAGCGCTGGATTGCAAGGATTTTTTTATTCGTTTCTCGATGGAATTCTAACTCTATGTGGAGTCGATTCGGGTAGCGCGAAATTAATAATAAGCAAGTCGACGACTTCTTTTATGTTGGCCGCGATGCTTGCTTTGTTTATTCTTTTGATCAAAAAGAATTTTGGTTATTTGCCAGCAAGCCTTACCTTTTCATTAGCCGCCATTTCACAGTGGGTAGTTGTTTTCTCCAATAACTTATATTGGATGTTTTTTCTAATATTTCTGCCTTTTGTTGCCGTGTTTTATTTTCTAAGCAATGAGTCGAAGATAAAAGATAATTTCAAACGTTGCTGCATTTTTATTTTCTTGGCTATATTCATTAAGTCATTAGCAGGCTACGAATATATTTCAACCATTCTTATATCAACAGTAGTTCCATTGGTTTTTTTCTCGATAAGGAACGACTGGGGTGCTCGAATATTCATCAAGCGATTATTTATCTTAGGCACGGCCGGATTGCTCGGATTTATTGCTGCGGTTTCAATTCATGCCATACAGTTGGGGTATAGATTTGGTGGCTTAAAGTCTGGATTTTCTGCAATTTTAAGCAATGTGTCGGCGAGGACGCATGGCGATTCTTCGGCCAAGAATGGACTAATCAAGGAGTCGTTGGAGAGTAACGCCTTTGATGTTCTTTCTATCTATTGGCATGGAAAAGCATTTGATTTGAATGCTTTGCTGGGGGTGAATTTAATAATTGAATTCTCGCAAATAATTATATTTTTATTATTGATTTCAGTGCTCGGATGGTTGCTTGTGAATCTTAGGTCTGAGCTTCGTAATTATAAGAAAGACAACTTTGCGGCGATCGTGGCGCTTTGGTTCTCAATTTTGGCTCCAATATCTTGGTATGTTTTGGCAAAGGGCCATTCATACATCCATTACCATATGAATCACGTTCTGTGGTATGTTCCGTTTCTTCTTTTTGGATTTGTTTATACCGGGTTTTTTGCCCGGCTATTTGTTAAATTGTTATTCCAGATTAATATCAAAGGTAAGATTGTTTTCATAAGCGCTGGTCTGTTCTTCTTTTTGGCGGCGTTCATTTTGATAAATTATCCACAAAATGAGAAAAATAAAACACTCGCCAAATCTTTTGGATTTTTGAGTGCTCTAAATAAGGGTGATGTGCAGTTGTTTTATTTTGGAAAAAATTTAATATACATATCCAAAGAGTGCAATAGCTCTTTAGATGTTAATTTTTTCTTGCACACTTATCCCAGCGATAATCGGCGGATGGATGCTGCTAGAAAACCTCATGGCTTTGATAACTTGGATTTTGGTTGGCAAAGCAAGCAACTCTTTAGTTATACGGAAGGGGTGATTCCTTTTTGGAACAAAATATGTGTTGCGTCTATTGAGCTAAAAAATTATCCAATAAAGAGTCTTGCCACAGGGCAGTTTAATGAAAAAGGGCAGCTCTGGGAAAGTCGGCTTGAGTTTTCAAACAGTAGGTTTGTGGATGAATTTTTAATGCAAAACGTAAGTGACCATAACTGGAGTAATGGTGTCAGCAAAGTCCATCCTGGTTTTTTTGTTGAGAACACTTTTGCTAACAGGCAATCTTTGCGAATTGGTGATTATTTAGAGTTTGCATCTTCGGGTGCAAGAGTTATCGAATCCCTTGAGTACTCTGATAACTATATAAATATTTTTGTATCCGGAGATTTGCTAGAGCCAGAGACTGATGGCTTTCCGAATAAGGTTGTCTTGAGGTTGGAGAAGTAGCGGGCCTTTTAAATGAGGTTCCCTCTGTTTTTCGTCTTCCAACCCGACGGCATT
>DATNQK010000665.1:0-3354 GCA_036704065.1 Stenomitos sp. | reverse complement strand
GCTGGTGAAGATGGACTGATCAAGCTATGGGATGTGGAGACGGGGCAATGTCAGAAAGTGCTGCGGGGTCATCTGAGCGCGGTTCAGGCGATCGCCTTTTGTCGAGAGCCACTTTGCTCCGACACTACAGAGGAAACCACTCCATACCTCGCCAGTGCCAGTTCCGATGGCACAGTGAAACTGTGGAATCTAGCCACCGGAATGTGTGTGTGCACTTGGGAAGGCCACCGCAGCCGCGTTTGGGGACTTGCTGTGCATCCTCAAGGAAGGGCGATCGCCACTGCCAGCTTTGACCATACGGTACGCATTTGGACATGCGATCAAGACAACAGCATCGCCGTGTTAACAGACCATACCCATTGGACCTGGGGAGTGGCCTTTAGTCCAGACGGCCAGAAATTAGCAACTGCTAGCGGAGACCATACCCTAAAAATTTGGGACACGAACACCTGGTCTTGCCTAGAAACCCTAGAGGGACACACCAGTTGGGTGCAGTCGGTCTGCTTTAGCCCCGATAATCGCTGGCTGGTGAGTGGCAGTGTAGACACCACTGTTAAGGTGTGGGATCTGCAAACCTATCGGTGTGACAAAACCCTAGAAGGACATACAAACTGGATCTATGCCGTGGCCTTTGCAGCCGATGGCCAAACCATCATCAGCAGTTGCCAAGACGAAACCGTTAAAATCTGGGATGCAAAAACTGGCCGCTGTTTACGATCTTTGAAAACAGATCGACTGTATGAGGGAATGGATTTGACTGGGGCCACTGGACTCAGCGACTCCCAGAAACTGGCACTCAATCGCCTAGGTGCAATGGTTTAGGGCAGTGATGCCACTACAACCCCGTACGCAATCGCGACGATTTTTGCTCAAAGGTTAGCCATAGGCCAATGCTGAGGAGAGCGGCAATGCCAAAATCCACTAGTAATATCCAGAGCGGTAGATTGCTCCACTGAACTTGGGTTCTAAAGCGCCACAGTTGGAACCCTAAGGCAAAGGGCAAAATGACGAGCATGGTTGTGCCAATCCTGACGCGCTGCCAGTCACCTTCCCAAGCCATACATGTTTGTAACAAACCCACGCCAATCAGCCAACCGCAGAGCGCACGTACCGTAAGGGGTGTGGTCTTCCACGGGGTAATGGCCATCAATAATGGGGGGAAACCATAAAACAACAGTGCTCCACCGATCCAAGCTAAACCGTTGATGAACCAAAACTGAACGATCATCCGCGGTAAAGGCTGTTGACCTGCGGTACCCACCGGAGCGGATTGCTTTTGATGCCAAATATAAAGTGCTGTAAAGATAGGCGGCGGCAGAAGGTAACTCGCAAACCAGACATAAAACGGAGCCGTACCAACGCTAAATTTATCCCAGTGCAGAAAGGTCGTGAGCAGCATGAATGCTGTAAACACCGCAGCAGGAAGACTAATGGCTCTTACTTGCTGCCAACGCCGCGCTAACATTCCTAACACAAACAGCAGCCCGACCGAGAAATAAAATGCGCCAAAGGTTGCCGCCATCACGGCAGGCTTAATGGGCCAGGCAAAGTTGGTGGCCGTGGCCTCTGGACGCAAAAAAACGGCACCAATGGCGGCAATGCCAAACAAAACCTCAACGCCGAACCAAATTCTCAGGGGCAGAGAAATGGGCGTTGTGGTACGGGTGGCAGTCGATGGCGTTGCAGCTGAAAGGTTAGTCATGACAGGTAACCTCCAAGGCAAAAGGACGTAAACCGTTTAAAACTGTGGACGTTGCGATCGCAGTTTTGGCACTGCACCAAACAGACCTAGCGCAATGGTCGAGAGGGCAAAGCCACCAAACCATAACCAAGGGGCAATGCGCTTGAAGTCGAATAAGCCAATATGAATGAACGAAGCTGCCAATACGGCTGCCGCAAAAACTAGCGTGGCATAGACCAAAATACGAACTTCCAGCCAACTTTTTTGGCGCAGCGCATATAAGCTTCCTAAACCATAGGACAAAAAGGGAGCGCTATAGATGTGTGCCAAGAGCGGTGTAATCTTCCACGGCCATAGCGGTGCCATTGCCCCAGGCGCAAACAATAAGCAAAGGGCTAAAGTAGTCACCAATCCACCCTGTACCCATAGGTAGGTGCGCAAGGTAGGAGCCATAGGCGATCGCGAAGGATGTTCCGTCTGCGATCGCTGATACCAAGCAATCCAAGCCGCCACTAAGGGAAACCCAATATAGGCAAAAAACCAAATCCAAACCTGAATCCGTTGCCAGTTAAAAGCATCCAGATAGAACAGAGAGATAAAGCCCAGCATCCCTGTCCACACGGTAATCATCGGCGTCACAACCCGTACCTCTGACCAACGGGAGGCCAAAATATTGAGGGCCATAAAGGTTGCACCCGAAAGATACATCGAGCCCAAAAAACGAGCGTGCAACGGCGGCACAGCAAAGGGTAAGACCTGTAACGATTGGGCTGGAAAAAACAAACCCCACAACCCAATCAAGAAGGCCAATACCAAAACAGAGGCATAAAATATCTTTTGCAGAGCCGTAACTTCAGCGCGAACAGGCTGCCGCGTCTTAAAGGCAATCCCAATAATGGCAATATTAATGGTGACACCCAGCCATAACAGAACCCCTCGATCAACCTGGGTCGCCCAAGCATACAGATCAATGGTGAGCTTAAAGGATGTGGCCGCAAGAACAGCCCACAACGCCCAATCTTTTCTTAATGCCACACTCACAAGTGCCAGCAGGCCCAATCCACCAAAGAAAAAGGACAAACCCTGAATCGCAATGCTGAGATGGGCCGATACCGTGTGTAAAGGAAAAAGAATACCCAAGCCAACAAACTGAGCCATGAGCAGGCAGAGCAACGTTTTATGCCACAGCTGATTCATAACTGACTCTGGCCTTATCAATACAGATAGTCTTATCAGCTTATAGGACTTTCCTAAGTCCCGAAAGGCACCAAATTCTGGAAGGGCTCGTTTCCCCACTGTCCTAAACGCTGGCAGCGCAATTCAGTGCCCTGACCACTGTACCCAACCCCCTCCATAAGGATAGGAAGAAACACCTTGCTTGCCTGTTTACCTACAGCAGTGCAGCCGCCCGATCAGCCAACTCTGAGCGCTCACCTTGGTAGAGGGTAATGTGCCCTGAAATGGATTCTTCCTTAAAACGTTCAACCACATAGGTCAAGCCATTGCTAGCAGCATCCACATAGGGGTTGTCAATTTGATCCGGGTCGCCTGTGAGCACAATTTTGGTGCCCTCCCCAGCTCGCGTCAAAATCGTTTTAACTTCGTGAGGCGTTAGGTTTTGGGCTTCGTCCACAATCAGGAATTGTTTGGGAATGGTGCGGCCCCGAATATAG
>DATNQK010000664.1:0-2276 GCA_036704065.1 Stenomitos sp. | reverse complement strand
CCTGAACGGGTTCAACTTCAACCACTCCATCGTGGACAGCCAAGGCAACGTGATCAACACCTGGGCGGATGTATTGAACCGTGCGAACTTGGGCTTCGAAGTGATGCACGAGCGCAATGCACACAACTTCCCGCTTGACTTAGCTGCTGGCGAGTCTGCACCTGTTGCACTCACCGCACCTGCTATCAACGGTTAATCTCTAACTGATTAGAATTTCAAGCGAAGGGCTCCTCTATTAAGGAGCCCTTCGCTTTTTTGGCGCGTTGGCATTTTGGTCAGGGCATCAGCTCATCCATAAGATTAGAAAGAGAACTGTGAACAACGACATGATTTGGGATGTAGCGATCGCAGGGGCTGGCATTGTAGGACTAGCCTGTGCCCAAGCGTTGCAGCAACGGGGCTATCAAGTCATCGTTCTAGATAAATCTCGTGGCGTGGGAGGACGCGTCGCAACACGACGGCTGTATCAAACCTGCGTGGATCACGGCATCCCTACGCTGCAATGTGGCCCCCAAGACGCGGCATCTTATCGTGAATGGGTCGCGAACTTGGTATCTCAAGGCGTTTTACAACCGTGGCCGCTCACTGCACGCCATCGTGTAACACAGCGCTTATCTAGCCTGGAGTACCCCATCAACAGCGAGTTCAACGATGAAATCAATGACGCGGATGAGAACACCAACGGCACATCGCAACACTATTACGCACCCGCTGGCATAACGGCGATCGCCAAATCTTTAGCCACTAATCTGCCGCTTCAACTCGGTCAGCGGGTTGTCGCTATTCACCTGCATCGCAATCCTGCGATATGGCAAGTCCAGACAGAACCAACGACAGAAACAGAGACAGCCTTAACAGTGCAAGCAAAAGCGCTGATCTTAGCCATGCCTGCACCACAAGCGTTAGAGCTTTGTCTACCCTTACAAGCAAGCGGTTTGTCTACCTCAGTGCTCAATGCCTTGGCGCAGGTTACGTTTGCGCCGTGTCTTACTGCCATTGCCAGCTACAACCCTACAATTCCTTGGCAAAGCTTGCCTTGGGCCGAATTGTCTTGCTGTGCCGATCCAACAGTGATGCAGATCCTGGCTGATTGTTCCAAACGGGAGATGCCCTGCGGCCCTCAATTCGTGTTCCATAGCACCTCAACTTTTGCCACCCAGCACCTCGAAAGCACTGATCTTGCGGCTGTGGGTCAGTTGATGGTCTCATCGGCCCAGCGCCATGTTCCTTGGTTGGCCAATCCTGAGCACCTACAGGTGCATCGTTGGCGGTATGCGATCGCTACAGGTGGTCATCCAGGGCACGCCCTGAATGGTGCGCTAGATCTCCCTTTATGGATCTGTGGCGATTGGTGTACCGGAAGCAGGCTGCAAGATGCCTTTGCGGTCGGTCAGGCCGTGGCAAAACAAATGGCATAACACTTGCAGGGCAGCAGTACTGACCTAACCTGTACCTGAACTAAGCCCAGAGACTTCCCCAAGCGCGATAGGATGAACCATAGGGCACAATTCGATTGTGAAGTTCTACAAGTCACCCTAGAACGTTGCCTTCTCGCTTAAAATCTGCCTCATTCCGATAGGTTTTTTCACTGAGCAAAAGTAGGCAAGAAATTCCCTGCCTCATCAGGAATCAGAAGTAGTTTTACGAGTAAAGGGGACTGACAACATTAGAATGCACTCTTGCCCTATTTCCTCTTATCGTTTCTCGCAAATTCATGGATCGTCGTTCACTGCTGATTGGCCTTGGGGCTGTTACCCTGAGTCAAGGACTTACAGGATGTCGTCAGAACCCTGCTGTGTCACTACAAATCGAGGTGTTATCTCGATCCTTGCCATCGCAGTTAGTGTCCAAGTTTAAAGACAGCATCAAGGCCAATGCAAAGCTAAACCTAGCCTTGCATACCAGTCCTGTAGAGTTATTTACTGCATTGCAGCAGCGCGCCCTTGCAGGCTCCGACAAGTCCAGTCGCAGCGAACGTGCTTGGTGGCCGCCTGATTTTGGCAGTCTATGGGGAGGGCCACCCCCTACTATGTCTCGTTTAGCAAGTCTGGGCGATTACTGGCTCCAAGCGGCAATCACGCAAAAACTGATTCAACCTTGGTCTGCTGAGCAACTCAGCGGTTGGCAGAACCTTGGGCCACAGTGGCAACGGCTTGTCAAACGCGATCGCCAAGGCAACCTCTCCGAAAAGGGTGAAATCTGGGGTGCGCCCTACCGCTGGGGGGCTACCATGATTGCCTTCCGTAAAGATAAATTCCGCGACTTAGGATGGACCC
>DATNQK010000663.1:0-2236 GCA_036704065.1 Stenomitos sp. | reverse complement strand
TGGCGGGTCTGAGAACCCTCCCTTTGCATCTGTCCTAGTCCTGTTGCGAATGCTGCCTCCTTAATGGCGGTGAGCAGGACCAACACCATGCGCTAAGATCGAGTACGCACTGCTTTTCATCTTCCTTGCCTTCTACTTATGTCAACCCCGCTCAGCGATCTAGAACAACAGCTCAAAACCCTGCAATCCGAAGCACAAACCGCGATCGCACAGACGACTTCTTTGGAGGCACTGGAGCAATTGCGGGTGAATTACCTGGGCAAGAAAGGCGAGCTTTCTCAAATTCTCAAAGGCATGGGCCGCTTAGATGCAAGCGATCGCCCGCGTATTGGGTCAGTCGCCAATGACGTCAAGGAATGGATGCAAACGTCATTAGAGCAAAAGAAAGCCGAACTCCAAGCAGCCCAAATTCAAGCACAACTAGAAGCCGAAACCCTGGATGTCACGATGCCAGGGGTATACCTGCCCCAAGGTCGCATTCATCCCCTCAATGCGATGATTGACCGCGCATTGGATATCTTCGTCGGGTTGGGCTATACCGTCGCCGACGGGCCAGAGATGGAAACCGACTACTATAACTTCGAAGCCCTCAACACTCCGCCGGATCACCCTGCTCGGGACATGCAGGATACGTTTTACCTGCCCGACGGGAATTTACTGCGCACCCATACTTCCTCTGTGCAAATCCGCTACATGGAAGAGAACGATCCCCCCGTTCGGATCATTGCACCGGGGCGCTGCTACCGCCGTGATACGGAAGATGCCACCCATGCTGCCGTCTTCCATCAAATCGAAATTCTCGCCATTGACGAAGGGCTCACCTTCACAGACTTAAAGGGCACCATCAAAATCTTCCTAGAGGAAATGTTTGGGGCAGTGCCCATCCGATTCCGTGCCAGCTACTTCCCCTTCACCGAACCTTCCGCAGAGGTAGACGTGCAGTGGAATGGCCGTTGGCTAGAGGTTCTCGGCTGCGGCATGGTCGATCCCAATGTGTTGAAGAAAGTGGGCTACGATCCCGAAATTTATACGGGTTTTGCAGCTGGCTTTGGTGTCGAACGGTTTGCCATGGTGCTACACCAGATCGATGATATTCGCCGCTTCTACACCAGCGACTTGCGTTTCCTGCGCCAGTTTTAACTGAACCTGGGCGCGTAAAGCGCCTATGAGGTTGCAGTATCGTTTAAGGTTTCAATTAACAAGTCCGCTTGGGCTTGACGACTAGCAAGGAAGCGTTCGCATTCCTGGAGCGTCGTCATGGCCTGAGAAAATTGCTCGAATACTTCTTCGAGGTCGAGTTCGCCGGATTCGATGCGGTCAATGATAGCTTCGACTTCGGCTACGCTCGACTCGTAATGCCAATTGGCATTCGGAGGTTCAGGAGTGGCAGAGGGTTGAGGAGTAGGCGTCGTCATGGCAAGGCAGCAATTGCAACTGAAAGGAGTAAAGCGTCTAACGATTAGTCGATTATTCTAACGCGGACTGCTCCTTCTCCCAATTGCAAGCGCAAGATTTGATCGCTCACCAGCCCATCGGCTTGGCGCACAATGCTACCATCTTCAGCCCGAGCGATCGCATAACCCCGTCGCAACACTTCACGCGGATCTAAGCTGGCCAGTTTCTGTTGCAAAAACTGGTGGCGCTGTTGGTGCGATCGCAGACGATAGCGCATGGTTTGAATCAACCGACGACGATCACTGGCTAAGGCGCCTGCTTCCTGCTTCAATTTGCGGTCGAGTTGTAGCCCATGTAACCGGGCACGCTGTTGCTGCAACACCCCTTGAGATTCCAAAACTGTGGACTCTAAGGCATTAAGCAATTTTGTATATCGCTTGCGGTGTAACACTTGTAAATCTTCTAAACAAGGCACGGCCAAACTGGCAGCAGCTGTTGGCGTGTGGGCAAAACAGTCGGCAACCAGATCAGCGAGGGTCTCATCCCGCTGGTGGCCAATGCCAGCAATAACCGGAATCCGGCACTGGGCGATCGCCCTCACCACCCGTTCATCGTTGAAGCAAGCCAAATCTTCCGAAGCACCGCCACCTCGCGCCAAAATCAGCACCTCAGCCCGACCGTCCGCCTCCACCCGTGCGATCGCAGCCGCAATCGATTCAGCCGCCTGATCCCCCTGCACCAGACTAGGCGAGAGCAAAATCTGCAAGCCAGGGTAGCGCGATTTCAGCGTGCGTTTGATATCCCCCCACGCCGCAGCCTGAGGCGAAGTCACCACCGCAAT
>DATNQK010000662.1:0-9070 GCA_036704065.1 Stenomitos sp. | reverse complement strand
ACATTGCCCATATCCAAGGGGATTGAATGAAGGACTTTATTCTGACTCCCCAAGTCGGCATTGATTATCTCCTGCTTAGCAATAAGGCATTTAGCCATTCTGCCTTATCTTGCCACTTTACAAAACGAGCAGTGTTAAGACTGTTTTGGCTAAGACTGTTTCGGCAGGGAAGAAGAGTGCAAGAGTACTTGCTGCACGGTTAATGCTGCAACCGATGCCCCAATGCTATCAATTAAAACATCTGTGATGAGAGAAGTACGGCCTGGCTCAAATCGTTGATGAAACTCATCAGAAATTGCAAACATGATCGACCAAAACAATGCAAATCGAATTGCTTGCGCGGGCAAAAGTTTGACTCCCCGAACCCAACCCCAGTAGCCCAACACTGTAAGAATGGCATATTCCGTAAAGTGGGCCAGCTTACGAATCACAAAATTGAGCTGACTCAGATCGGTTGCAGATAACAGATCTCGCACAGACGGCAAATATTGAGTCAGCAGCCAATTGAGCCAAAGCTCTGTTTGAGTACTTTTCCATTGCTGAGTTGAAAAGAAAAAAATAAGACCCATCCATGCGAGCCAAACACAGACCAGTACAACGCGTTGAACGGCAGGTATTTCTTTCAACAATGTGCTCCTGTTGCGGATTAAATAAACACTCGTATTCTGGCATGAATAATTGCCATCCCATGAATACACGAAATGTTTTCTTGATCCCAAGCCCGAATCTAAACGTCCCGCAAGTGTGTCCTAATCGCAACAGCGCAGGCGGTGGATTGCCAATTACACCCTGGAAAAGTGTGTCACAGTAAATAAGCAGTGGCATTCTTTGAGTTGAAATGTTTCCCCAACCGCTAAATAGATTCGTGGCATGGATTCTTCAGTCGCTGGAAAGCTTACCAGCCTCTCTCAAGCTTAGCGGTCCCTTTACAGCTTTCAATTTCTTCTCCTCAGCAGGAAAATTTTGCGCTAGAAGACGTCTCGCTAAACTAGTGATAAGTGTAGCGTTTGTCTGGATCCTGTACTTCTTGTATCCCGTTGAACCAGGGTTGTCTCTGCCCTTGTTTCCAATCGTGGAGACGGCAGAAGTGAATGCTAGTGCAATATTTGAAAAAGCATTGGTTGCGACTGAACGTGGAGATTATGCGACTGCAGAACGCTACTGGACTGAAATGATTGACCAGTACCCTACTAATCCCGCTCTATGGAGCAATCGAGGCAATTCACTGGTAAGCCAGCAAAAACTGCAAGAAGCGCTCTCAGATTATAACCAAGCGATTGCTTTAGCCCCCGATCAACCCGATGCTTACTTAAATCGTGGTGCAGCTCTTGAAGGTCTGAAACAATGGGATGCTGCAATTTTAGATTATGACCATGTGCTAGAGCTAAACCCAAAGGATGCCGCAGCCTATAATAACCGAGGCAATGCAAAGGCTGGCAAAGGCGACTGGCAATCAGCGATCGCCGACTTCCAAAAAGCGATGGAACTCAATCCTAGTTTTGCGATAGCGAGGGCCAATTATGCCCTGGTTTTGTATCAGGTTGGACAAGTGGATGCCGCCATTCATCAATTTCGGAACTTAGTTCGTAAGTATCCACAATTCGCCGATATGCGTGCTGCGTTATCTGCTGCTTTATGGGTTGAAGGTTATCGAGGAGAAGCTGAAAGTCAATGGGTTTCAGCTGTAGCCTTAGATTCACGCTATCGAGACATAAATTGGGTGAATACGATACGCCGTTGGCCCCCTGCGATCGCCAGTGCATTAAACCAATTTTTATCTCTACAGTGATCTATTGAGAGTCTAAAAGGGCAACCTGAAGAAGAGGTTATGAGACCCCCTCTCAACTTTAGCAAACTCAGCCAGAAAGCGTCTTCAGTACAAACTCTGAAAAGCTTTCATTCTTCGTCGCTCCACTCCTTGGAGCCTAGATATAATTACGCAATTATAATCTTCCAGAATTAATGGTGCTTGCGAAGTAAGATAGTCTCCCCTCGACGGCTTTGCTTCCTAGATTTATCAAAATATGAGGACATTTACTACCTATAACCCTGAAGAGTATAACTTCTGAAAATCCTTGCTCACAGGTTCTTTCAGGCATCAAAGAGTGGTGTTCTTAATATTTTATTTATATTTTGAACGCTATCTATGTTACAGTTCCATACGAAATCACAAGGAGACGGTGAAAAATACCGTCACCCTTAGTTTTTGCATGCATTTTAGGGGGAATACGTAGTTTCTCAGTTACTTCTTCTATGTAACTGAGCACATAAGTATTTTATTGTTAGATGCCGAAACTCTTATGAATTCTATTTCTGCTAAGTGTTCCTCTTCTGTTCTTTTGGTTCTTTCACTCGTACTTTCTAGTTTCCCAACCAAGCTTTTAGCTCAGGTTAAACCTCCTCTAGAAAGCACTTCTTGGACTGAATATGTTGGTTCACAGAATATAAAAAATTCTTGGTCGGGAAATGTCCGTTCTGGTTATGTCGGTGGGCTCAAAGATTTCTTGCTCCAAAGTGATGTTATTTATGGAGTAGGTCTAGACAAGCGTTTTACGCAGCAGGGACCAGATAACCATTGGGATAGTGCCCGTGAACCACAGGTTATGATTGATTTGTTGTCTAGTGTAGAAAATGATGATGCAGCTAATTTGAAATCTAGAATGCTGTATAAAGTCAAAAACTATAGTGTCTGGCAAAATTCAAAGCATAAAATTTGGTGGCAGTTAGGTAATGAAATTAATAGCGCTTACACGCTTAATAGTATTCGAGCATGGGAGCAATGCAAAACAGTACCTAGTTCTTCCAAATATAACTGTAGTAAAGTTGCTCCAGCCAGTGCAGGCTTTATAAAGCCGAGCTGTACGAATGCAACAAGCACCAATAATGATCCTTGTACGATTCCTTACTATGTTGAATATTATTTGGCACCTGCAATTGAGGCAATTCAACAACAAGAAGCTCAGTGTGGATGTCAATTTCCAATTGTATTAGGGACTGTAGGAACAGGTTACAATCCAGACTCTCGTGCTTGGCTAAATCGATTACTCAACTATCAAATTAAGAGTACACAGTATGCACCTTCCCTCACAGGCAAGTATGTCTATCAGCTTGTAAATGTGATTTCAACTCACTACCTAGCAACCAATCAAAAGTTTTTCCGGGTAGGCAATAAGAGAGTTTACCAGCCTAATGGTTGGAAAAATGCTTTGGATGATTTATATGATACATGGGTAGGTAAAGGGGCAATTCAAGGTATATGGGCGACTGAGGACGTGGGTGTTCGTGCAACATCTGAAAAGAAAGGTTCGAAACTTGCTGTTCAAGTTATGGGACGATACTTTCATTATTGGACTGCGCGCCAAATGAGACCCAGTCAAGGAAAATTTAGTTTTTATGATTGGTATACACCAGGTACTTTTACTTCTCCTGGACCTCTTACTGCTAATGAAACTATGACAACACTTTTCAAGTTTCTAGGCGACACGCCCTTGAAGGAATTATCAGATCCTATTCTTGATACAGTACCTGATACTGCTGAAGCTTATTCATTTCAGTCGGTTGATAGTCCCAATAAAAGAGTCTTTATGCTCTACAACGCCAACTCAGATGATCCTGCTTCTCAAACGGCATTCCAAAATCTGATCAGAAACTTTTCAATTCGAAATTTTGGATGGTCTAATGCTACAGTGCAAATCCATTTATTCTCACCTATAGGTCATCGCATAATTACTCCAACCTTACAAACTGTAAGTGGTGGATTTAATATTCAACTCCCTAGTGTTAACTTAAGCGATGATCCATCTGTATTAATTACAGTACAGGAGGCTCCTGCTCGGACCTTAAACCGACGCAATTCTTCAATAAAACCCAAATTGATCAAGCTCAAGAGAACTAAGAAGTTGTTGCCCACTGGTAAACACTAAGGCAACTTTGAGGCTGGTTTTTCTAGACCTTTAGCAAATCTGAACTTGAAGGTATAAGCAAGTCATATACTTGCAATTTTTGAGATGTGCGACCGGGGGAGTTAGATGAATAATCTTATCAAATGATTCAATGCCTAGCTCCTTCTCAGCCTTCCAAATGTATATGAGAGTCTGCTCATTGATGTAAATCTTTTGATTTTTGATTTGCTTAAAGCTTAAACCTATTAAATATTAAATTCATTTTAAGAATTTTTACTTCTTTTTCTAAGAATTGTCCTTTGTTGAATCTATATGAAAAAAAACTGCTTTAAATTAAGGTTTGTGATAGTGCTATTGATCTTATCAGGTTAATGTAGAAGCTATTCAAATATATCTCTGTCTTCTGTCTGGTAATTCATTTGTGCTTTTTGGCTATAATTGTTTATGAAATTTAAGCTTGGTTGTTATGAGCATGTGGCACCTTAAATATTTTTCTAAGTAAATCTAAGTTTTATGGTTTATTTATCTTTTGGGTTTGATGTATTTGCTTTGTCATAAATAAAAATTTAACTGAATATTTATGAAATTTCTTGGAAATATTAATCGTAATTTGTTTTATTGACCACATTCTAATTGATAAAGCTGTAAGTATGTATATTTTGTATTGCGTTTATGGTCGAGTTTTATGTAGAGATTATACCTAGTCTTATGAATTTTTAATTTAATGCTAGCTATCTAGCAACACTGATCACTCTATCTTGCAGGCCTAAAACCAATGAAAAACAAGAATTCTAGTTCCTCTCTATTGTTGATTGCTACATCACTGTTTGTGAATCTAGCAGAGCCCCTAAAAACTTTTGCCCAGATTCAACCACCCCTTGAGCGAATTTCTTGGATTAATTACTTTAGTGCACAAGGAAAGCCAACTCAGTGGTCAAATACTGTTCGTACTCGGTTTGTTAAAGGACTACAAAAAACTTTAGCTGGAAACGATGTTATTTATGGTGTTTCCTCCGATCCAGATCTAACTGAACTAGGGCCTGATTACCAATGGGAACCTAGAAGTAATAAGAAGGGGGAAGTTTCCCAAAATAAGATTAATCTTATGAATAGTATTGAGCAAGATAATGCTGAGAACTTCAAGGCAAGGATACAGCTCAAGGTGAAAACCTATAGTGCCCTAGAGCCTGCAGTAGGTAAATCTCATCGAATATGGTGGCAATTTGGTAATGAAATTAACGCTTTAGAAAGCTTATACGGTCTGCGAGAGTGGGAGCGTTGTAAAACAGCCCCTGGTACTTCAACTTATGATTGCAGTAAGACGATTAAAAATCCTGACTTTAAGGCCAGTTGTTTAGGAACATTGATTGACAGAAATAATCCTTGCGTTATTCCTTATTATGTTGAGTATTACTTGGCGCCTGCAGTAGAGGCAGTGCGAGCACAAGAAAAGCTGTGTGGATGTAAATATCCTATTGTTTTAGGATCGATTGGGACAGGACCTAACCCTTCATCTCGAGCTTGGTTGAATCAACTCTTGAGCTATAAAGTTCAAAGTAGTAAATTTGCTCCATCATTAACTGGCAAATATGTTTATCAGTTGATTAATGTAATTTCTACTCACTATTTGGCGACAAACGAACGTTTTTACCAAGTTGGGTTTGACAGAATTTACCAGCCAGAGGGCTGGAAAAAGGCCATGGACGAAATTTATGATACCTGGATGGGTAAGGGTACTATCAAATCTATATGGTCAACAGAAGAAATCGGTAAGCGAGGCGCTGTCCGAAAAGAAGGTTCGAGATTAGCAGTACAGATCACGGCAAGACTCCTGCATTACTGGACTATTCGTAATATGACTCCTAAGCAGGGGAGAGTGAGCTTGTTTCAATGGGAGGCTCCTGGAACGCAGGCTGCACCTGGAATTACCTCGGCTAATGAATCTTTGTCAACCCTATATGGGTTTTTGGGAAATACGCCATTGAGACAGCTTAATAATCCGATAGTGGGAACTGTCCCAGACTATTTGGAAGCGTATGCGTTTCAATCAGTTCGCAACTTTAAAAAGAGAGTATTTATGGTCTACGATGCGAACTCGGATGATCCGAAGTCGAGAGATCCCTACGAGATTTACTTAACGAATTTCGCAATTCAAGACTATGGTTGGTCTAGCGCTAAGGTTAATGTTCACCTATTTTCTCCTTCTGGGCGAAAAACCTTAACTTTCACGCTTCCTTCTTCGGATGGTAAGTTTAATATCCAAGTGCCTCGTACCTATTCGACAGATACTCCTGCTCTCCTTATTACTCTCGAGAAGTTGTCCTAGGGGTCTAAGGTGTAAATAAGTATTTTTTCCGGCAAGATGTATTGTTCTTCTTTTGCCTGAAACTATTACACTATAAAAGCTGTAGTACATTTTGAGGCTTTTCTCTCCCTATGTCTCTTGAAGGATTAAGTGCTGTTTTAGGGGAGCTTAAGAAGACCCATTGGCAGGAGCAGCAGTCCTTTGAAACTTTTTTAACCCTTTGGCCTGATATTGTGGGCCTTGTGGTTTCTGCGCAAACTCGTCCTCTGAAGTTGACTGCCCAAGGTGTTCTGCATGTTGCAACCTCTAGTGGAGCTTGGGCGCAAAACCTAGCCTTTGAGCGTGTGCGGATTTTGGAGAAGGTCAATGCTGTTTGGAATCAGCCGATTAAAGATATTTATTTCTCTACCCGTGGGTGGCACCAGAGTCAACCGCGGAATTTGAGTGGGATTGCCGAAGTTACTCATCAAAATGCATTGCATCGTACGCCTTTATTGCGGCTTTCCCATACGGTAATAAAGCCCAAGAGCGCTCACGATGCATTTTTGCAATGGTCTAAAACAATTCAGAAGCGAGCGACTCAGGGCTATGTTTTTTGTGCCTCTTGTGGATGTCCTTCTCCGCCTGAAGAGCTGCAACGTTGGCGTTGTTGTGCTTTGTGCGCTAGTCGGTCTTGGCAGCGTGAACCGCAATCGGTGCCTGTTTCAGAGGATCAACCCAATTTTGATGCTGATTGATTGTTGAGTGATTGACTTTTTGGCCTCTAAAGAGGCGTTTAAGAGTGTTGTGTTTCAGGTAGTAGTTGCGTAATGTTGCCATGCATTAGGGCAATATCAGAACTATGCTGGATGGCCCAATAGTAACGGCGTTCTGCATGACACCCTTCTTCACTGGGGTGAAGTAAATTACCGACTTCAGCTAGGAGTCCTTCTGGAGATTCGGTTTCTTGCTCAGGTTTAGCAGCTAGGACTTCGTCAATTCGCACAATCATCTGAGAGATGGGACGCAGCCAACTAAACCATTCATGATTGAGCAGTAAACGAAAATATTCGCCCTTAGAGACGATGGGACCATAGTTTTGCTCATATGCATTGTGCTCAATGTCCATGAGCGCTTTGTGTAGCTTAAGCAACATCGGCCTTATTTGGGTTAGTACCTGTAAGGCAGTAGGTTCAGAATCAGAGTGCAAGGATAGCATTCAGTCAAGATTTTAAGTGAGCGTTCCTTTTGAATCATAAAACGTACTGCTGTTTGAGGATTGCAGATCACAGTTTTATGTTTTGGCCCGTACAGGATTGCTTGGGCGGCGCATCCTGCACGGGTTTTGTGAGTTGAAAGGAGTTATACGGTTTGATCGGGGGTTGTGCGGGTTTGTTGTTGCTCAAGGCTGGCGATCGCAGCATTGATGGCAGCTAGACGAACTTCCAACCCATCCCGTGCCATTTTGAGAAAGTCAAGCTGAGCTTTGCGACATTTTTGTCGAGTATCAACATCCATGAAACAAGCAAAGGGAAACATAGGAATTCTTCCGCAGGCTAAGAGACGCTTCTTCTATAGTAGGCAAAGACTGATTGGGTGGGTGGCGGATGACCGTACAAATATTTGGGGTTAGTGAGAGCTACGGAAGTTGATCTCAAATCTGGTCTATGCCACTACCTTGCCTAAAGGGCTGTGCGAGGAAACTCGGTTAAGAAGTCCTGTTCGGCCTACAAAAAAGGCATTCAGACAGAAAGCCTAAATGCCTCAGCATTGATTTGAATATTTTGGTGGGTGCTAAACCCAATTAGCGGTTTTGATGGTGTGTGCGGAATGAGCGATAAATGCGATCGCTATCGTAAAGATGGCATTCTTGCACAATCTGTTTCATTAATGACCAATTAAAGGTGCATTCTCGGACGTAGCTGCCCCAATTTCCCTTCAAGCTTTTGTGAGCTGTTCGTAGTCGGTAGGAGGGAATCGCGGTTGAAATATGGTGGGGGATATGCACATTAATATCGTGGCATAGCACCTCAATCCAGTGAGGATAGTCGCAGTGAACCGTTCCGGACAGTTGTGCTTCAGCAGCATCCCATTCTGATTCTGGAGAAAACTCAATGTCGGGTGCGGTGTGATGCACCAGCGTAAACGTGCTCATCCAGAAGTGGTAGACCAACCAGGGCATTAACCAGAACTTAACAAAGCCCCAAGGCCCTGTCATTGCAATTAATAGGGGGAAAAATACAGCAGCAAACCCGACAACTACCAATACAGAAGTTTTAACCTGCTGACGCTCTTTGCCTTCAAAGGCAGCCCAGTTAAAATGCAGCTTTGCCCAATGCGCGATCGAGC
This sequence comes from Stenomitos sp., assembly GCA_036704065.1. Classification (GTDB taxonomy): domain Bacteria; phylum Cyanobacteriota; class Cyanobacteriia; order Thermosynechococcales; family Thermosynechococcaceae; genus JAAURS01. The sequence goes on along the minus strand of DATNQK010000662.1, from coordinate 535 downwards.
CTAACCACCAAAAATAGCCACGTAGTGCCCGATAGCCCCCTTGTAGGGCAGCGGGTAAAGTATCGTAGACTTCGGGTCGCATTGGCTGCCAAGCATTATCGACGTCTAGCTTGTTGGTATGGGTGTGGTGAAAGTTGTGCAGAATCCGCCAGCTATGGAACGGATAAATCAAGGGTAGGAGAAAGATGTGACCAACCCAGTCATTGACCCAACGCTGCTTAGAGAACGAGCGGTGGCCACAATCATGGGAAATTACAAAAAAACCTGTTAATGCTGTTCCAGTGATTAACCAAGCCAACGGCAACAAAAACCATGGGGAAAGGTTGATGAGCCCATATCCTAGCGCAACTGATAAAACGCTAATGATCACTCCACGCCATGCTAGAGCAGGATCTTGCTCAAAACAGATTTTGGGAAGTGACTGAATAATACTGCGAAGCTGGAGGGGCTCGTCTTTTAAAGCGAGACGGTTAGACGAAGAAATGCTTGCTGTCATGAAGTTGGAGATTTTAAAGGAACAGCCAATGAAACGGTG
>DATNQK010000661.1:0-3669 GCA_036704065.1 Stenomitos sp. | reverse complement strand
TACGCTGGTGATGGGCCAAAAGCAGCAACTGCTTTGGGATCTGCCCGCGTTAGATTCCCTGCGCATTAATGCAGCCGTCTACGGCATTAGCGATCGCGAATTTCAGCGACGGGTGGGGGAGTTAAGCGAAATGCTGGCTCTAGAGGAAAAGCTCACCCAGCCCGTGCGTAAACTGTCCTTAGGGGAACGTATGAAGGCTGAGCTGCTGGCCGCACTGCTGCACCAGCCTCAAGTGCTCTTTTTGGATGAACCCACCTTAGGGCTAGATGTTAACGCCCAAGTCAGCGTGCGTGAGTTTCTTAAGACCTACAACGAACGCTTCGACGCCACCATTTTGCTGACCAGTCACTACATGGCTGATATTACGGCCCTGTGCGAGCGCGTCCTGCTCATCCACCAAGGGCAACTGATTTACGACGGCGGCCTAAACGGCCTACTAGATCGCTTTGCCCCCTACCGCCAAGTGCAGCTTGAACTGGGGGAAATCATTCCTACCGCTAACCTCGCTTGCTACGGCGAAATCGAGTCCCACTCGGGGCGCGAGGTGCGCCTGATTGTGCGCCGCGAGGTCGTCACCACCGTTGTTGCCGAGATTTTAGCCAACTTGCCCGTCTGTGACCTCACCATTGCCGATCCACCCATCGAAGAAGTGATTGGTCGCGTGTTTAAGGCAGGAACGGTGCAATGATTGCAAAAATATGGCGTCAAACCAGGGTCTTTTTATCGGTGTACTACGCCTATATGGTGGAGTATCGTGCCGAATTAATTTTGTGGGTGCTAGCCAACTCATTACCCATCATCATGATGGGTGTATGGATTCAAGCAGCCCAAGGCGGTCGATTTAACCTTTCTGCCCTAGACTTTGCGCGTTATTTTATTAGCGTCTTCTTTATTCGCCAACTCACCATCGTTTGGGTGGTCTGGGAGTTTGAGAAGGAAGTCGTAGAAGGACGACTCTCGCCTCGTCTGCTGCAACCCATTGATCCAGTCTGGCATCACGTAGCTGGCCATGTCGCCGAACGAGTTGCTCGCTTGCCGTTCACCGTGTTGCTGTTGGGATTCTTCTTTGTCCTGTATCCTCAAGCGTTCTGGCTGCCTAGCTTCGGTAGTATTGTTGGGGCAAGCTTGGCGATCGCCTTAGCCTTTGTGCTGCGATTTCTGATTCAATATACCTTCGCTGTTTTCGCCTTTTGGACCGAGCGGGCCACCGCCATTGAACAGTTTTGGTTTCTGTTTTACCTGTTTCTTTCGGGCATGATTGCGCCTTTAAACGTCTACCCCGAAGCATTGAGTAACCTGCTGATGTGGACACCTTTTCCTTATTTGGTGTACTTCCCCGCAAGTTTACTCATCGGATTACCCGTTAATGTCGTCCAAGGATTTGGCGTTACGTTGGCATGGAGTGCAGCGTTCTGGATTCTCAATCGCTGGCTTTGGCAGCGCGGTCTTAAGCACTATTCAGGCATGGGAGCTTAGGTCTATCAAAGGTGCCTTGATAGACTTCGATTTTGTACTGCTTGCGTACCAGCATCTCGCCAATCGTTTTTTTGATAACGGGACGAAACTTCGATTAACTGGGTCTAAACCGAAAGATTGTCCCTGCGTTGTACTGCCCACCCGATGAAGTGGTGCCGTACAAGAATCCATCTTGCCCTTGCACCAACACCCCCTTCGGATTCGCCCCATCGGTCTGCCTAAAAATGGCTAACACCCGCATTTGGCCCTGAGTTGAAAGTTGAAAGATCACCCCCGGCTGGCTGGGGCCAGCGTTGGCCGTCGTCCCATACAAAAACCCATCTTTTGCCCAAACCAAACCCGATCCTGGATTTGCACCATTGGCTCCATTGAAGTGGATCAACGGCACTAACTTCCCCGTCGGCAACAGACGATAGAGCGTTCCTTGCCCATTATCGCCACCCGTTTGAGTGGCACCATAAAAGTAGAAATTGTTGTCCTTCCCTTGCACCAAGCGCCCAACGGGACGAGCACCATTGGCAACATTAAAGGTGACAATTTTCGCAAAGCCACCCTTGGGGTCAAGCCGAAAGACCACACCCACATCATTCTCGCCACCTCGGGAAGTCATCCCCCACAGTTTCCCCTCATGATCAACGATCACACCCGAAGGAACGGCCCCATTCAACTTATTAAATTCAAGGCGTGTCATCAAGCTGCCTTTAAGGGTCACACCGAACACAGTGCCACACCCACCCGTACAGCGGTTTAAGTTACCGCCTTTTTGGGTTGTGCCATACAGGGTTTTATCGGCCCCTTCTACTAGGGAACCCGAAGGATAGGAACCTTTTTGGCCCCCAAACTGCACGAGTGAAGTAAATTCTCCAGCCAAGGTTAACCGAAACAGGGTTCCTTGCTCGCGCTGTCCCCCCTGGGTGGTGGTGCCATACAAATTGCCATCACTGGCCTGCATCAACTCGGCAAGGGGATACGCTCCATTCTGACCATTGAAATGAACCAACGTGGTCAACTGGCCTTGTGGAGTTAGGCGAAACAGTGTCCCCTGGTTGTAACGCCCCCCATCGTAGGTCGTGCCGTAAAAGGAACCATCATTGGCTTGAATCAACCCCGACTGCGGATGGCTCCCTAAGCGTTTAGAAAAATGAACCAATGTTTGCAACTGACGCACACCCAACTTAGCGGGACGACAGTTGGTCTGACAGGGAACAGACTCTAAGGGCGTTGGCGCTGGTTCAATCCCTTGGCCAGAACTAGCAAGGGGAACCCCAAGGGTTCCGATGCAAAAGCAAGCAACCCCTAACGCACGGGGCAAAGAGGATGGAATGAATAGAGGTGCCGTTTTGCTCACTGGTTTATCTATATCAGTAGAAATCCCTTTTCATCCTAGGTAGCCCGTTTGGGATGCTGCGGCGATCGCCATCACTTCAGATTGCGATGGTGCAATATCACCTTATACAGGTAAGGGAGCCGGAGACGCCGCATTTACACACTCTAAAACGTCGTCCGCTTGAATCGGTAATGAAGACGTTAAAACCTCACAGCCTGTTTCAGTCACCAGAACATCGTCCTCAAGACGAAGGCCCCGCACATCGAACTCAGCCAATCGCTCCCAATTCACACAATCGGCAAAGGCCTTGCGGGTTTGTAGATCATTTAAGAGACCTGGAACTTGATAAAAGCCTGGCTCAATGGTGAGGGTCATGCCTGCCTGTAAAGGTCGATCCAGCCGCAGATACTTCAGCCCTGGGCGATCGCTCCGCTGCCGTCCCGGCGCATACCCTGCCAAATCACCTAAATCTTCCATATCGTGAACATCCAAGCCCAGCAAATGCCCAACACCGTGGGGAAAAAATAGTGCGGGAGCTGACCGTTCAATCAGCATCTCAACTGGGCCTCTCAACAGACCTAAATCAACCAGCCCTTCTGTCAAAGTCACAGCCGCCAACTGATGAATATCTCGGTACTCCACTCCCGGTCGAATGGCTGCAATACAAGCATCATGGGCCGCTAACACCACGTCGTAAATGGCCCGCTGGGTTGCAGTCCACTGACCAGAAACAGGCCAGGTACGAGTTACGTCGGAGGCCCATCCTAAGGGATGTTCTGCCCCTGCATCCACAAGCAATAATTGTCTTGGAGTTAAAGGATTGCCATAGCTTTGGTTGTGAAGCACTTCGCCGCAAACGGTCACAA
>DATNQK010000660.1:0-5599 GCA_036704065.1 Stenomitos sp. | reverse complement strand
GGATCCGTGCGTTTCTCGAAGAGGTTATGGTAGCGACGCAGCCCTTGACGAGTGATTTTCATCCCTGTGATCGCTTCCCAGGGTAAGGCTGGCACATTGACATTGAGGAGCAACGGTTCTGCAAAGGGCGTGTGACCAAGCTGCTCAACCAGCATGGCTGCACAGTCTGCTGCAGGCTGAAAGTTTTTGGCTGCAAAGCTCGTGAGGCTAATCGCGATACTCGACACCCCTGCAATCACGCCTTCCATCGCGGCGGAAACCGTGCCGGAATAGAGTACATCCGTGCCTAAGTTTGCCCCCTGATTCACGCCCGAAACCAATAGATTGGGTGGGGTGTCTAACAAAGCTTCTAGGGCTAGCTTGATACAGTCTGCGGGGGTGCCAGAACAGGCCCAAGCTTGGACGCCTGCCGCAAAAATATCCTCTCTCGGTTCTGCCCGTAGCGGTTTATCAATCGTGAGTCCATGACCTGTGGCGGAGCGTTCGCGATCGGGACACACGACAGTCACGCAATGACCTGCCGCTGCGAGGGTATTGGCTAAAGTCCGAATACCAGGGGCAAAAATGCCATCGTCATTGCCAACAAGGATGTTCATAAAGGCCTAAAAAAGGGCGTGGGGATTATTGGGTGTGCGGTCAATCAAGGAAGGCTGTAGCTGACTTAAAGAGTGCGATCGCAGTGATATCGCATTGATATTGATATCGTGCAATTGCAACCTTGTTTGGAGACTAAGCCATTCACATTAAGTCCCTTATATCAAGGCTTCCAATTGTCGCACAGGACCCGAAACTTGTCTTGTACAACAACCACAAGACGCTGAGGTTGCTGCTTCCCATGCCAATACAGTGCAGATGGGTTGGGTAGACTAAATCCAAACCCTTGAGGCAAAGGTTTGTTCCTCCATGAAGGCATTTCCTCCGATCACAAGTTGGCAAACGCGGGTGCGGCAATGGGCTGCACAATTGCCGACTTCCGCTGGCGCTGCTGTGGAAGATTCGGTTGGGCTGCGGGTATCTGTTCAAATCCTTGTCAGTGTCGGCATGATTGCCACCGATGTCGCCGCTGGAAGCATGAACAGCCTCTGGGCTATTCCCCTCAGTATCTTGGGTTCAACGTGGAGTTGGTACAGACGGCGACGTCGGAATTTAGGCGCAAAGTTTGGGATTGCCATCGGCATGTTGGCGGTATTGGGGGCCATGCTGGCTCGACTGCTCAGTAATGCTGGAGATACCCGTCTGCTGCTGGCTGAGTTGTTGATCCAATTGCAGGTGCTCCATACCTTCGACTTGCCACGGCGCAAAGACTTGGGGTATTCAGCGGTGATTGGTCTGATCCTGATTGCAGTGGCAGCCACTATTAGCGAAACCATGACCTTTGGCCTTTTCTTGGTGTTGTTTGTGGCGATCGCCTTGCCTGTACTCCTCCTCGACTATCGCTCGCGGTTGGGGCTACAACCCTTGCGTGCGGCAACAGCGGTTGCCAAAATCCCTTGGCGACGTATTGGCCTATTGCTCGGTGCCGTATTGGGATTGGGCCTGCTCATTTTTGCTGCGGTGCCGCGAGTACCGGGCTATCAGTTTCGCACCTTCCCTGTTGCAGGCCAGGTTGCCATTCAAGATCGCTTCGACCCAGCCCAAATTTTTAATCCTGGGTATATGCAGTCTGGCACAGATGGCGTTAGGGGCGGTCCTAGACGGCAAACCATGGGACAAGGAGAGACGCCCACGTTTAATTCCAAGTTTTATTACGGCTTCAATGCGGAGATGGACCAGACCCTTGGAGGCAGTTTGAAGCCCGAAATCGTGATGCGGGTGCGATCGCAAGCGGCTGGATTCTGGCGCATGATGGCGTTCGATTCCTATACCGGGCGTGGGTGGCGCGTATCGCGCAATGAAGCCAGTTCTAGGTTAAGTCGTCAGCCTTGGTCCTATCGCTTTGTGTTGCCCTTTCAAAGTGTGGTGGGCCGAAGCAAGGAAATTGTGCAATCTTTTTCAATTTTGACGGAATTTCCTAACTTGCTGCCTGCTCTTGCCCAAGCGCGGGAAGTCTACTTTCCCACCCAAGAAATTGCCATTGATCCTGAAGGGGGAATTCGTGCACCCGGCTCTTTAGATGAAGGCTTGACCTATTCCATCGTTTCGGCTGTACCCTATCGGGATCGCACCCAACTCAATCGTGCCAGAACCCGCTATCCCGACGTTGTACGCAGGGTATATCTGCCTGTACCAGAGGCGATCGCACCTCAAGTGCGCACGATTGCCGAAGGCCTCCTTGCCAAAGCCCAACGGCCACTACCAACCCCCTACGAAAAAGCCCTGTACTTAACCCAAGCCTTAAAACAAAGCTATTCATTGCAACCCATCTTGCCTGCGTTGCAACCCGACCAAGATTTAGTCTTAACTTTTTTGAAGGACTGGAAAGGGGGCTATCCCGATCATTTTGCGTCCGCGCTTACCTTGATGCTGCGATCCCTAGGCATCCCAGCTCGATTGGCAACCGGGTTTGCCCCAGGAGAATTTAATCCCTTTACGGGGTTGTACGAGGTTAAAAATACCGATGCTTATGCACTGACCGAAATTTATGTTCCAGGCCATGGTTGGTTTGCCTTCGACCCTATTCCTGGTCACGATCTCTATCCACCTTCATTAGACGAAACCCAAACCTTTCCGGTGCTGAGTCAGTTCTGGAACTGGATTGCTGGCTGGCTTCCTTCGCCGGTGGTGGGTTGGATTGGTAGTGCAGTGGCTCTCTTGGCAGGTATGATTGCCCAAATGCTTGGCCTGTTATCTCAGGGCTGGGCAGGGTTTTTAATCTTTTTGCTGATATGCGGCAGTATGGGGCTCGCGGGTTGGGGTCTGTGGCAAGCGTGGCACGCATGGCATACCTGGAGAACACTACGGCGTCTACCGCCCATGGCACGCCTCTACCGTCAAATGGTGTTGTTTTTAGCAGAAAATGGCTACCAGAAAGGCTCCACCGAAACTCCCTTCGAGTATGCACAGCAGATCTGTCGCGACTACCCACCCCATCAAGCTGAGATCGTTACGGAGCTGACCCAGGCTTATATCGCGTGGCACTACGGCGGCATGACACCCGATTTGCCCTATTTACAGCAGCGGTGGCAATTGCTGAGACGTCAATCATCTTCGCGAGTTAAGTCCCGAACGAACAGACCCTTATCCGTTTAATGAGACCGGATTCCGTCGTTGCAATGGCCACCGCACTCTCTAAGGGTGTGCAACCCCAGCTAGAGTCTAAAAAGCACCTGCTGCTCGCAGACCGAGGATCATCCCAGCCCCTAGGATATGACCAAAGCTGGTAGTGGCCAGAAGTTCGGGCAGGCCAAAGCCTTGGAGTACATCTGGCAACGGCGTGGGCAATTTAGGCCCTACCCCTTTGTTTTTGATGGCATAGCGACCGATGAAGAAGGCAAACAAGTTGCACAGTACCATCACAATACCCACTTGAATATTCCAATTTTGGGCCGAGGCTGTCACGGTCAAAAGCGTTATATGCATACAGTGTTTCTCCTTAAACTTCTTAAAATGGGTTGCAGGCAACAGAAACGCCAATTGACGCGTTGCCAATTATCTAAATAAACCTTAAAGCTGGATCAATCCAGCCACATTAAGGCAACATAGTCAGGATTATAAAAACCCCTCCCGTTGCTACCGACGTTTGTTTGGAAGAGTTAACATTGTGAGGAATCACGCCTTTATGCAGAGAGAATTTTTACACAGATATGTATAGCCCTTTGCGCGTTAAAATTTGCGGACTTGCGAAGGCTGAGCAAGCGCTGGCGATCGCCGATTTGGGTGCAGATGCGCTGGGTTTTATCTGTGTCCCAGAATCTCCTCGATATGTCACACCAGATTGTGTTGCAGCCATTGTCGAATGCTTACCGTTGCTGTCGCGTCAAGGCAACCCCCTCGTTACAATTGGCGTTTTTGCCAATGCCCCCCTTGAGCAAATTGTGCAGACTGTTCGCATGGCGTCCCTTAGGGGTGTGCAATTGCACGGCCAAGAGTCTCCTGAATTTTGCGATCGCTTGCGTACGTTGTTGCCAGAGGTTGAACTGATCAAGGCATTTCGCATCCGAGATGCGGCATCTTTAGCGCTTCTACAGCACTATGACGATAAGGTCGATACCTACTTGCTAGATGCCTTCAGCACCCAGGCCTTAGGCGGCACAGGCGAAACTTGGAACTGGGAGCTACTGCAAGAACAGCCCCCCCAACGTCCGTGGATTTTGGCCGGAGGCCTCACCCCAGAAAACGTGCTTGAAGCCCTGGATCGGCTGAGCCCCCCTGGCATCGACTTAGCAAGCGGTGTAGAACTGTCTCCAGGCCATAAAGACTTGGCTAAGGCAGAACAGTTATTCAAGCTGCTGGGGCGTCATTCTGTTGTCTGTTCATAGGGCTTAGATGGGAGTTTGGTATGCGATCAAACGGCAGAGGCATCATGTCTGTCCGACAAGGGATAGCGCTGAGTGTTCCCCCTCCATCTCATCTTTTTTAAGACCATTCAGTCATCGTCCCTGTGAGGGATCAGTGTAGCCATGAATCCATTGGGATACTTTGTGATGGTGGTATGGGTTCCAATCGTGCTGTACTTATTTAGCCGATTGCCTGTCCAACGCGCTCTGATTGTGAGCTTTTTAGCAGGATGGCTGTTTTTGCCCGAGGCTTCAATTCCTTTAGCGGGCATCCCCGATATCAATAAAGTTTCGCTGACCTGTTACGGCATTCTGATTGCAACAGCCCTGTTTGACTTCCAGCGGTTCCGCGAATTTCGGATGCATTGGGTAGACGCGCCCATGCTGGTGTGGTGTCTGTGTCCTGCGGTGTCGTCTTTGACCAATGGATTAGGCCCATACGATGGATTTGCATCGGCCTTGGCACAAACTGTGACTTGGGGCTTCCCTTACTTTTTAGGACGACTGTACCTCGGCTCTTTTCGAGGGTTACAGCAATTGGCCATTGCGATTGTGCTAGGGGGGCTCATTTATATCCCTTTGTGTCTGTTCGAGATCCGCATGAGTCCCCAACTTCATTTTTGGTTGTACGGGTTCTATCCTCAATCCTTTGACCAGGCGATTCGGTATGGCGGGTTTCGTCCCATCGTATTTATGCAGCATGGCTTGATGGTTGGGGTTTGGATGATGACGGCTACATTGCTGGCCTTTGGGTTCTGGCGCATTGGCGCATTGGCTGGGCTATTACAGCAGTTTGTGCAAGGAATTGGTGATCGCTCCCAGCGCACGACAGGCCAAACAGTTGCCCCCGAAGGTTTGGTAGGCCCCTCTTTAGGCATCTTTTTAGGCTTGCTGGCGACGTTTGTGTTAGTGAAATCAACAGGGGCTTATTTCCTATTGGCCCTAGGAATAGTGCTGTTCCTGACCATGCGTTGGAGCCGCACTGCCTTACCCCTCTTGCTGATCGTTGGGGTGATGTGTGCTTACCTAGGGTTTGCTAGCGGTGGCGGTATGACACCCCAGGCCATGGAGCAGATTTCTGCAACGGCCACCCAACTAACCACTGCGGATCGGGCAGCTTCTTTAACATTCCGCTTAAAAAATGAAGCGCTTCTGTCTGCTAA
>DATNQK010000659.1:0-2017 GCA_036704065.1 Stenomitos sp. | reverse complement strand
CATCACGCCGTTTATGCCTAAACCAACTGCAATTCCAGACTCTAATTTTCTGGGCACCAGCACAAGATCGTTGGCGCGATTGCATAACACTTCCGTGTAACCAAAAGCAGATGATACTCTAATCACTCTCTGCCCAATCTTGAAATCTTTCACGTCTTTCCCCAACTTGTCAATGACCCCGACGGCATCATATCCAGGTGTCATGGGATAAATGCCTGGTTGTACCAATGTTTCTGTACGGAAATATAAGTCAGGAAATGCGACCCCGGCAGTCTCCACTTTTATACGCACTTGATCGTCTTTCGGTTCTGGAAGAACATCACTTTGCCTGAGTTCAAGCGCCTCTGGTCCACCAGGATTTACCACTGAAACATATTTGTACATAGTTTCTCCTAGGAAAGGTCTGTGCTCTAAAGAAACCGCCTCGTTGCACAACGGTTTGCGTTACCCGCTGATGGGCGGGCGTGGATTCTGATTGAGAGCAGGGAAAACTCACAGTTAGAAAAAGGCTTGAAAATGTTGCAGAATCCCCAGCGTCCAGTGCACGCTTTGTTGGGCTGCTTTTTCTATTCGCCTTCTAGTTCTTTGTATGCATCTTGTGCTTCAGCCAATAAAGTCATAAATGGCTCTAACGTCGAATTGCTTAGTGATTCAATAATCGATGCCAATGCGATTTTGTGTGCTACCGTCAATGCTTTCTCAGATACAGTCTGAACATCAGGCGTGACACCAATACCTTCCCAATTCTGCTTTGTAATGGAATGGGTTGGATAACCAATGGGGATGAACACTTCAAAATGCTCATCTAAGCGATAGGAAGCACCAGGATGTGCGCCTCCATCCGTTGTTTCACCAATGATTATTGCCCGTTTACGCGCTTGCATGTCATACGCAAATCCTTCTCCAGCTGAAAATGTTTCCTTGCTTACTAAAAGATAAAGCGGCTTGTCATCAAGAGTTTGACCTGGGACATACGGCAATGTCCAATAATGATTCGTTGTATCATCATCCCGCCAGTAGACGTCGCTTAAATGTACAGGTTCTCTACCAAGAAAATAACTGCTAATCAGGGAAATCATTCCTTGATACCCTCCAGAGCATTTTCTCAGATCAATAATAATAGCACTCATATTAGTCAAAAAATTCATTGTTGCGACTGCAATATCCCCGCCCCAAGCTGGGCGATGGAAGTAACGAATATCCACATATCCGATATTTCCCGCCATCCTTTCGACCCTGTAAAAACCGTAATTGTTGACTTTGGCTTGGAGTTGTTGATTTTCTCTCCATTTTTCGTTTAGGCGCAAAGTTTCTTCATTTGGTAAAGACTCTAAGTGCCACTTGACCCACAAATGCTCATCCTGACAAATTTCCTGCATGTGGGTGGTGAGTGCATAGGCTAGAAACTCCCCTTCTGTTATGTCGTCGTAATCTTCGTTGTCAAGGTGTGTTTGGAGGCCCACACAGATTTTTTCTGCCACATCTGGGAAAATGTAATATGCTCTTATTTTTTCTGAGAGAAGTCGAATTATCTTGATGTGATTCTCTTTGTCCGTCATTTCTTCTATCTCGTGTAAGTTTGGTATGTAGCCCAACGGTTTGCGTTACCCGCTGGTGGGCGAGATGAGACAACGTGATTTTATTGGAAACAACTTGAAGCCGCGCAAAGAGCTTGAAAACGCGCAGACTCCCACCACCATGACCCCAACGTTCTTTGTCGGGGATCGGGTGCACGCGATGTTGGGCTGTTTTTGATTACTTAATCACCTTTCTTGCCACTACGCCAAAGTTATATAGATGCAAAGTGAAGGACTGCCAATGATTGGACTTGCTAGACCCTACTATAGTAACAGTCTAAATCCAATCACTTATGGCCCCAAGGCCTGCCATGTCTGTCCATCCCAGCGTGCCACATGCTGCACGGGCAGGCCGCCGGCCTCAGTAAAAAGGCCAACCGCATAAAGGTCTCCGCCTGGATCGAATGCGAGCGCATTCACCTGCTGATTGAAACCGTCCC
>DATNQK010000658.1:0-2756 GCA_036704065.1 Stenomitos sp. | reverse complement strand
TTAAACTCTCAATGCAAAGGTTATACACCTCCTGTCTCCTTAGAGAATCGTCAAGGCGTAAAGGCTAAATGCTTGATGCCCAATGCAGAGCAAGCCAAAGATTGCAGTGTATTGGCTGCAGCCGACAAACTGACCGTCTATGTCGAATATGGCAAATCACTGTCTGTTTTAGGGGGCAAGCCAGACACAAAAGAATTTGTATTCCCGATGCAGACTATTTCTTACCTGGGCTATTCAGAGACCAGCAAGATCAATGTTGGCGCTGTGATTGCCTTGGGGCTTTGGGGTCTTTTAGCACCTGAAAAGCGATCGCAAATCCGCATTGTGACGCAACCGATTGAAACGAAAGTCCCAGTTGCCGATCCAAGCATTAACACCGTTGAACCACAGCAAGCTACACCTCCAGTTTCTAGCGATGCGTCTGCCAGCAATGCTACGGCAAACCCAGAACAAACTGGAACTTCTCAAACCCCTCCTACGGCACCACTGTCAAATAGTGCAGGTATTCCACCCATCGTTCAAGGCAAATCTGAATCCATTTTAGTGGTTGCGCCTCGCAAAGAAGGACGGCGTTTAAGGCTAGACCTTGAAAAATGGAGCCAAAAACAGGCAACCATTGAGTCGATAAAATAATTGAGCCTCTCAAGTATTCGTGCTGAGTCTCAACAGTAAAGTCGCTTCACGGGCCAGAAACAGATGGAGGGACAATCTGCCCCTGAGTGTCAGAGGGACAACCCGGTTGACGTCTTCTTGCCAGATATTCCTGCAAAATCTGCTGGTAACGTTCTGACCCAAACATCTGGTAATGGCCCGGATAAACGGCTGTTACCGGCAGTTTCTCTAACCGCTCGTAGGTGGCAATGTAGGTAGGAATATGGCTGCAATGCAGTTCGTCCAATAACTCGCCATCGTAGATCACATCGCCAGAAAACAGTTCCTGCGATCGCGGATCGTACAGGGCAATACATCCTGGTGAATGGCCTGGCAAATGCAACACCTCTAGGGCACGATTGCCCAAATCCAACACATCCCCCTCATGCAGAACGTGAGTGGGTTCAGTGCCGTACAGCGTATAGCCCTCCACCGTAAATTCAGCATAGGGTACGGCTGCAAAATGTTCATCGAGAACCCAGCCTTGTTCTGGCGTACAAAGCGCTTCGTAGTCATCGCCTTGACGGAGCGCATCCGCCTCGGCTGCATGAATCGCACGTTGGTCAAATTCATGCAGCCCCCCTGCATGGTCAAAGTGAATATGCGAGGCGATCGCCAAAAGTGGTTTATCTAGCAACGATGCAATGTAGTGCCGTAAGCTAGAAACTCCCAGCCCCGTGTCAATCAAAACATCTTGCTTTTCGCCTTTGATCAGCCACAGATTGGCTCGGTTATACCAGTAATAATGCGGCTCCGTAATTAGGTAAAGGTCATCGCAAACACGCTGCGTAGAAAACCAAGGATTACTAATAGGCTTAGGGGTTTGCATAGTATTTCTGACGCTAGTAGACAATAGACGGCTCAGATAGGCATAGCAAAAACAATGAAAATGAGATAAGGCTGGTGCGGAAGTAGGGCGTCACTAGATTTAGCCGAGAATCGAAGCCAGTTTAAGCTGAAGCTAATTTTGAGGCAAAAAACGAACCTAGTGCAGTGGCGAAAGATGCCAATTCAGGCAAAAAACATTGGTTGAGACACACGTCCGAAACATTGGCTAGGAGAGTCATTCAGCCTGCCTATGTTATTGCTCTAAATGTTTTCTGCCCCTATTTTTCAGGAATTGGAGCGCGAAAACACTTGTCTTCTTTATAAACTAGGGCATGTGATTTAGAAAGCATTTGATGCCAACCTCTACAAGCTTAAACCGCCAAGCTCCCTGGCAAATTCCTGCCACCCTCGCTGTCACAGTCTTTATCAATTATTTAGATCGCAATAATTTGTCTTTGGCAATCCCTCGCCTAGCACAAGACTTTCATTGGAGCGATCGCGAAATAGGCTCCAACGGTGAGGTGTTGTTGGCGGCTTTCTTCTTGTCCTACGGCTTCTCTAATATGCTGCTTAGTCCTGCCGCAGAGCGCTTTGGTGCAAAACGGAGTGTGATCGCAGCTATTGCAGCCTTCTCGCTAGTCACAATTTTAAGTGCTGCATTTGGTCACTCTTTCTCAGCGTTGATTGTTCTGCGTTTACTCTTAGGATTGGCCGAAGGGGTTCATATTCCAATGGTCAGTGCCATCATTAGCCGCCAGTTTTTGCTGCATGAGCGATCGCGAGCCAATGCGATTTGGACGAGTGGTATTCTGCTATCTACCGCAATTGCTCCCCTAATTGTCGTGCCATTGATCCAGCATCTGGGCTGGCGCTCAACTTTTGCCGTCTTGGGCATTGGTGGAATGTTGCTTTCAATTCCATTGGTTTACTTTCTGGTACCCAGCAAACAACCTCGCCACCATCAACCAGCAACCGTTGACAGCACCCTTTATTCTGAACAAGAGCAAAATCTTTCCATAAAGTATCATCGAGACCCGCGTTTCTGGTTTGCCATTGTAGGGGGTAGTCTGAACGCCTTCTGTGCGTTTGGGATATTGAACTGGTTACCGACCTATTTCAATCGTGCAAAGGAGATCGACTTTACACAACTGGGTTGGCCTCTGGCTTTTATTTTTTCTGCAGGGATTGTTGGTATTGCTTTAATGGCTTACCTAGGGGACAAATGGCAACAGAGAACCCGCCTCGCAGGAATTGGCTTCTTAATTGCAGGGGTAGCC
>DATNQK010000657.1:0-6989 GCA_036704065.1 Stenomitos sp. | reverse complement strand
CTTTATATCACGGTGAATAATTTGATGCTGATGCACAACATCCAGAACAGACAGAAGCTCTTGCAACAGCTCCCGTACCGCAGCCTCTGAAAATCGGCCCACCTCAGCGACCTTTTGGCGCAGTGTTTCGCCATCCACCCATTCTTCTACCAAGTAAAAGTGATTCTCTTCTGCAAAATAAGCATAGAGACGCGGAATTTGAGGACAGGCTTCTCCCAATGTTTCTTGAATGGCTGCTTCGCGTTGAAACCGCTCCTGAATCAACCGATAAAGCTGAGGGTCATTATGGATAGGCTTAAGTTGCTTGACCACACACCGCCGCCGCGAGGGCAGTTGTGTATCTTCAGCCAAGAAAGTATGGCCAAAACCACCCTCTTGGAGTGGGTGCAGCACTTGATATCGACCACTAATGAGCATGAGTTTCGGCTCTGTCTTCAAATCGGCTTTGTAATAGGTTGAGTCTTCGCACCAAAAGGAAGACTCCAGCCATCATAAGCCCAGGGACACTTGAGCCACAAACGCATCATTCACAGTAACTATATCCAAGAGTCTTAGCTTGTAAAAAACGGCTTGTTTTCGTTTGAGAGAGCGTCTAAGGTTCCAGGAACCAACTTAGAACTGTTGATTTTCAATTATCTGGCAGTTATTTCCTTTGCACTGTTTAAGCTGATTCACCCGTGCCGAAAAATTTTTAACCAATTGTGGATTACGGGAGGCAATATTGGTCAGTTGGTAGGGATCGAAGCTCAGATTATAAAGCTCACGTTCACCAGTACTGTATTCTACATAGGAATATTTATAGGTACGAATGCCATGAAATTCCGGTATTGGTATGTCTGCCTTAGGGTTAATATATTGCTCCTCCAATGTTAAATCCCGTTGCTCTTTAGGATAAGTAGAAACAGATTGACTATCAGGCCAATGCTCTAACAAGTAGGATTGTCTCCATTGGTTTAGCGAGGGAGAAGATTTACCAAGTAAGGGAACTAAAGATCTGCCGTCGACAAAGCTTGGGACAGATACCTTGGCAAGACTTGCAAAAGTAGGTGCTAAATCTATATTTCCCGCTAGATGCTGACAATTCTTGCCAGCAGGAATGCCTGGCCCACTGACAATTAAGGGAACACGAATACTTTCTTCATAAGAAACTGACTTGCCGCCGGGGATACGATGTTGGCCAAACATGTAGCCGTTGTCTGAAGAGAAAAATAGATAAGTATTATGTAGCTGCCCTGTCGATTTTAGTGTTATGTAGAGGGACTGAATTGCTTCATCAACCGCCTGTAAGGATTGCAATCTTTTGCGGTACAACCGATCCATTTTACCCTGAGAGTCAGAATTGAGTAATGGTAACTGTTGAATATAATTTGGTTTATCTGCAACATTTTTTTCATTAAAAGCAGGGGTGCGGGGTGCAGTAACTCCAGGAAATAATTCAGCATGTCGAGGTGCTGGTATTGCTGGAGCATGAGGTGCTACTACGGAAAGAAATAAAAAGAATGGACGTTTTTTGGCGACAGACTGCTCAATAAAGCGATTGGCTTTTTTTGTGTAAACATCAGTGCCGTAGTCTTTGGGTTGAGTTCCATAGGACACTTTAGTGCCATTTTCGTTTAATGTATATTGGAAACCTTGGTAAGCTGCAAAGAGATTAATAGGACTATGCCATTCGCTCCAACCTGGTGGAACATAAGTACGAGGGTTGCTCTGTTCTATCCCATTTAGGTATTTTCCGATTAGTGCAGTGTTATAGCCAGATCCTTGTAACCAAGTTGCGATTGTAGATTTGTCAAATCTGGTCTCATAAAATCTTAAAAACCCTCCATCAGGATAATTATTAGTCTTGACGTTGGTGTTATGAGAATATTGCCCACGTACAATGGTTGTACGTGAGGGACAGCATAAAGGAACACTAATAAAATAATTCTTGAAGTTTATTCCTCTATCAAGGATATTTGATTTTAAATGTGGCATGAATTTGACCTCATCGGCAGTCATGTCATCTGCAAGGATGAAAACTATATTTGGTTTGCTTGTACTCGATCTCTTGCTCAATTTTTCTGATTTTGCAGAGCTTAGAGAAACTAATAAAGTTGATAGAAATGTTGTGCAGAGTAATAACTTAAAAAAGTTGGCTTTCTTCATGAATGACCTTAAGGATTTTTTCTTGGTATAATTTGCGTTAAAGAAGTAAATAAAGAAAATAAAATACGAGTTTTCTGAAATAATTTTTTGCTAGATGAATTTATTATTTTAGATCCTCGATTTCTTTGCAGCTTTTTCCTTTACACTGCTTAAGTAGCGCTAATCGATCTGAAAAAGTTCTGACTAATCGCGGTTGTTCTGAAGCAATATTATTTAACTGGTAGGCATCAACCTTAAGGTTATACAATTCCTTCTCACCAGTGGAATATTCTATGTAGCTATAGGTACTGGTTTGCAAACCATGGTACTCAGGGATAGGAACCTGAATATAGCGTGGACTGAATGATCGAAGCTGATCAAGATCGGGCGCTTCACTGCCTGAATAATTGACACGACTTTGAGGTGTTTTACTTGTCTCGACTCCTACTGGCCAATATTCCAATAAGTAGGATTGCCTCCAGAAATTTTTAGGAGGAGGGTTTTTGCTCAGCAATGTAGAAAATGAACGACCATCTACAGTGTCTGGAACGCTAATATTAGCGAGGTCGGCAAAAGTAGGTGCAAAATCAGTATTGCCTACGATGTGAGACCGTGTTTGATTGCGGGGTAAGTTAGGTCCTCGGACAATAAGAGGAATGCGTACATCTTCTTGGTAAGGAAAGCTTTTCCCTGTTGTAGTCCGATGCTGACCAAAATGGAAGCCATTGTCAGACGTAAAAAAGATATAAGTATTATCTAGTTGTTTGGCTTGAGCTAGGGTTTCGTAAAGAGTCTTAATCCCCTCGTCCACGGCTTGTAATGATTCTAGACGTCGTCGATAAAGGATATCAAGACTATTTTTTTGTTTTGATGTTAGAAGAGGTAAGCTTTGAATATAATTGGGTTTATCGCTAACATCGGCTTCATTGTAAGAAGGTGTGCGTGGAGCAATTTTATTATTATATAAACCTAGATGTCGCGGTGCGGGTGTTGCTGGGGTATGAGGCGCATTCAAAGCCAGATAAATAAAAAATGGTTTTTTATGAGCCGCAGCAGATTGAATTACATGGGTTGCTTTTTGAATATAAACATCTGTCCCATAGTCTTCTGAGGCTGAACCGTAGGAAACTAAGGTGCCATTTTCATTAAGTACATAATTATATTGTTCTTGCGGTTTTCCTGTCACTGGGCTATACCATTGTGTCCATCCTTGTGGAATGTAGGTTTTAGGCACCAGTCGTGTGTCTGGATATCCATTAAGATACTTGCCAATTAATGCAGTCTCATATCCTCCAGATTGAAGCCAAGTTGCTACGGTCGATTTCTCTAACCCATTTTTATAAAATGTTTGAAAACCACCCTTGATTGGTCCATTAGATTTAATGCCAGTATTATGGGAATAATTTCCACACAAAATTGTTGAGCGTGAAGGACAGCACAAAGATACGCTCACAAATGCATTTTGAAAACTTAAACCCTGCTTAACCAATAAGGCCTGTAGATTTGGCATATAAGCGATCGCCTCTTTGTCCAAATCATCTGCAAGGATAAAAAGAATATTAGGCTGAGATGATTTTTGGACACGGGCTGCATCGCGTTTGGATACTAAATTTTTGGAACTCGTGTAGGGTACTATTATCAAAAGTGGTATAGAGGCCACTATGATGCTAAAAAATGCTAATATCGCTCTTTTTTTCATGTTTAATAGCTAAAAATTAATGTTTGCGAACGAAGGAAAATTTAACTTTCAGTTCTGTACTGCATCAACATAGCAATAAACAGATTGGAAACGAAGTTTTTTATATCACAATTTTTGATGATGATTTTCTCTTGAAAAATAAAAATATGGCTTTGGGTTGGCCCATGCTATTTCCTTGATCAGCTTACTATTATTGATGGACTAGATCTTCATTTTGAGCCATTGAAGATCAATGCTACTTAATAAGTAATTATGTCTAGCAGATTTATGCTTAATGATTATAGTAGCTCCGCCTCTATATGAGATTTTTTGTGGAGAGATTATCCTCTCTTTGAAAATTAGAAATGTAGCGTTATGAGACCGCATGCTAAAGCTTAAGCAAATTTCGATCACACATTGCTTCTTGATATGAAAATCTTCCCGTGGTAGAAAAGTCACTCTACCAGAAGAAGTATTACAGGGAGTAGTTGATTAAAGGGGATTTTCCTTGAAGTGTAATCGCCAATGCGCTAAATCGGTGTTTGGGGAAGTTAGCTATGCAGAGTTAAGCTACAACCGCTCCCACTGAGATCCTCAGCTCTATTAATCCTAATTCTGAAGTTCAAATGAATTATAAAACACTTTTGCCTCAAATCAGTTTATAATGCATTCCACTTGGATGTAAGGGCTATAGTCGCTTGCCCATTCTCAATGGAGCGCTGTAATGACGTTTGAACAACTCCGTATTTTTTTGGCTGTTGCGGATCAGCTTCACTTTACCCGTGCTGCGGAGAGCCTCTACATTACTCAGCCGGCTGTCAGTGCTGCTGTTCAGAGCTTAGAGCACGAATATGGTGTTAAGCTCTTTCATCGTGTAGGGCGACGGGTAGAAATCACGGAGGCCGGTCGTCTCCTGTTTGTGGAAGCTCAAAAAATTTTGGCGCAGGTGGCGATCGCCGAGCGCAATCTGCGCGAGTTAAACAACTTAGAGCAAGGCGAACTTAGGCTAGGGGCGAGTCTGACGATAGGCAATTACTGGTTGCCTGCGAAGTTGAGCCAGTTTCAAAGACAGTACCCCAGCATTCAGGTGAATTGCACCCTGGCCAATGCAGAGGAAATTTGCGAAGGTACTGTTTCTGGGCGTTTTGATCTAGGAATTGTTTCTGGGGAGGTTAAGCCTGGTTTGCAGGAGTCTTTGTGCCAGGAGACCATAGGCTGCGATCGCCTGCAAATAGTTGTAGGCCGAACCCATCCCTGGTTTGGACGTACCTCCGTCTCAGTTTCGGAGTTGACGACCATTGCCTGGGTGATGCGCGAGAGAGGTTCTGGTGCTCAGCAAGTGTTTGAACAGGCACTGCGAGACTGGGGGATTGACTTGCCACAACTGCCAGTTGCCATGGTTTTACACAGTAGCGAAATGGTAAAGGCGATTGTGGAGCAAGGATTTGGTGCAGCAGCAATTCCTGAATTAATGGTGACGAAAGAACTTCAACTACAGAGTCTACATGCGGTTCAAGTGAATGATCCTAATCCTACTTCTGGTGGAACAGAAAGCTTAGAAATTGCACAACCGATCTTTAAGCTCAAGCATCCAAAACGGTTTCAGCCTCGCACCATTCAGGCATTTGAAGAAATTCTGCACCACCCAAATGTCCAGACTTTAGCTCCTCCTAAGGTTAATGTTGTGTTGAGCGTGCTGTGTCCTTCCCATGACAACTCTTACTGACTTGCTGTTTGCTTCGACACACGAGTTTTGTGGGCTAACCCTGCCAACTGCTTAATATCTAACAATGCGGTTCCCTCGGAGCCGACTACTAGAGGCAAATTACCATCCCATTTCTCAATTGCTTGGCGTTCGATGAGATCGGGGGTAAGACTTTGTTGGAGCAGACGTTGTGCTTCAGCCTCACCGCGTGCCAGATTAACGTTTGCCTCAGCCTGTCTCAATGCTTTAAGGGCCACAAATTCTGCTCGTTTAGCTTCTTGCTCAGCCACTTGTTTGGCTTCGACTGCATCACTAAACCGTTCTGAAAAATGGACATGGACGAGAGAAATGTCATCAACTGCAACATGATAGGGTCTTAGGCGCGCAGTTAAAGCCTGGTCAACTTCAGCCTTTACCGCTCCACGCTTTGTAATAATTTCCTCTGCGGTATAGGTTGCCATCACAGCTTTTAATACTTCTTCTACTGCAGGATTAATAATGCGATCAACAATGGCAGTTTGATCGCCAATGTTTTGAAAGGCAAGGCTAACTTCCTCAGGAAAGATATGCCAATTGAGTGCTACATCAGTAAAGACATCCTGTAAATCTTTTGAAGACGCTTCGGCAGAACTTTCTTGGTTTTGAATGCGTACACTCAGTTTCTCAACTGTATGCACGATAGGCACAATGGGATGAATGCCCTCGCTCAAAACGGTGTTTTGAACTTGACCGAACCGCATCAATACACCCCGCTCTCCAGCATTAACGATTACAAAAAAGCTGGAGAGTAATGCAAGCATTACTAAAATCAAAATTATTCTAATTACAATATAAGCATCTTTGCTTTTGGCAGCATTGATAGGAGAAGAAGCTTGTATTTTTGATTTTTCCATCAGTGCATTAAAAGTTTAGATTTGTCTTGAATTTGAGGTTTATTTATTTAAATAAATAAACCTGGTCGTCAATATTGATTGATAAATTGGATTTATTGAATCAACAAAAAAGAACATTTGATTTAATTGATTTTACTGAATACATTGACTGTAACAGCTTACGAAACCATTGTGTATCGCTGTTAAACAGAGCTGAAGCAAAGCGATTTAATGACTGTCTTTCACAGTCTTGTCGATGCATTTCTAAGGATTTCAAATGACAAGCAATATCAGACTTGTACAGAGCGGTCAACAGGCATATGGTTTGCGACCCAATTGCCTCTCTTTAGGAGAAGTGCTTGCTCAATCCTTTGCGGTGATTGCCCCTACTACAATTCCTGCTTCCAATATTGGGCTTATTGTGGCTCTTGCTGGCAATGGCACTTGGCTTAGCTTTTTGATTGGTCTGTTTGGTCTGGTTTTGGTCAGTGTCAACATTAATCAGTTTGCGAGCCGTTCTGCTTCGCCTGGCTCTTTATATACCTATATCGTTAAAGGCCTGGGGCCGACAGCGGGGGTGGTGTGTGGATGGAGCCTCGTACTGGCTTAC
>DATNQK010000656.1:0-2340 GCA_036704065.1 Stenomitos sp. | reverse complement strand
TCTAGAAGCGGCAGAGCGCTTATTTGCGGCTCAAGGGTATGAACGGACAACAACCAAGCAACTTGCCGAAGTGTCTGGCATTGCAGAGGGCACCTTGTTCCGGCATTTTGAAAGTAAAAAATCCATTTTAGCGGCAGTCATCAACCACGGGTGGGACACCCTCCTGGATGATTTGTTGGCGACCCTATGCGAAGTGTCCAACTATGAGGACATGGCAACCCTTTTGCAACATCGTCTTCAGGACTTTCGCCAACACACTGACTTGGTTAAGGTCTGTCTAACTCAAGCTGCGTTCTACCCTGACCTGTGCGAACCGCTTCAGCATCAGCGCTTGCAACAAATGCTAGGTGTGCTAGAGGCCTACATCCAAACGGGGATTGATCGCGGATTTTATCGTCCGATTAATCCTGTTTCTGTGGCGCAGGTTTTGTTGGTGATGTTCTTGGGTTCAAGCTGGATTGACGACACCTTGATCAATATCGATAGGTCTGCCCAGCATCAAGTTCAAGTGACGGATACCCTTGCCGATATCCTGATGCATGGTTTGCTGAGTCCCCCAACAGAGCCTGGGCTAAGCACTAGATCGAGTTTGGGTTCCCTGAAACAGTCGCCGACTCCCCCACAGAATGGGTAATCTTCGACTTAGAACCTTTTAGGGTGGCCTTAAGGGTTGGAGACATGGCAAAACGAGAAGGGCCAGTCCGAAACTCTAAAGGAGTCCAGCCCTGGCCCCACTTGCAGTGCTAGACCTTCTGTGAGGGTATGGGTGCAGTGCAGCCGTTACAGAACGCCAAGGTTGGTGAGTCCCAGGATGACTCCAGCGCCTAAGATGTGACCAAAGCAGGTCACGCCTAGCATGGCACCGTGGCCCATGCCGCCAAATAAATTAGAAGAGGGTAAGCCTAGGCCAACGTTTTGATGTTTGATGGTGGCTTTACCAAAGGCGATCGCCAAGATATTGCAGACAATCATCACGATGGCGATTTTGGGGCTCCAGTCGGCAGCCCGGACAGCAGCGGCAAATAGAGGTGATGTAAACAAGGGCTTGCTCCTTAAACGCTGATTTAAATAACTGAGCAGTCTAGCTGTTTTATTTAGCAAAGAATGGAGTCTTAGAGGGCAATCCTGCATTAATAGTTAACGAATTTCGCCTAAACGGGGCAACCGCAATGGCAAACCGGAGCGATGGGTAGTCAATCGTTCTGTACCCTATCGATACCCTATCGATTGCACGAAATGCGTTAGGAAATGCTGAGGATATTTGAGTTGGGAGAGGTCTACAGTGGGGTTGATCGTTTTACGCTAGAATATATGCTCTGTCAACATCAGACACGTATCTCCAGCATTGGGTGCAGCGGCTTTTAAGTCAAACTTGAGCGCATTGTTCCCTGTAGCATCCGTGGCGTTTGCATCGTTTGCAACGGATGTTTCAAGGTTAGATTGCTATCTCTCCCATTTGCCTCTTCCAGAGCGTTTAGCGTGTTTTGCCTGCGGAGTACTTAAGCCAACCGTTTTGATGGCTTCAGTTTTATTGCGCTATTGCAGGCCGATTTGTTTTCGATTGCACCCTTACCCTGTTGCCTGAAGTCATGAAGCATCGTTCCATGTCCCCTCAAACTGCTCACGTTCCATCCCAGGCTGTTGTACATCCGCCCGAGGTGCCTGAAGAGGTTGGCTATGCAGGACAGCCTTGGCTCGTAGAGGAACGAGATGCTTGTGGCGTGGGCTTTATTGTGCATCGCTTGGGACAGGCAAGTTTTGATATTGTCTCCAAGGCACTCCACGGGTTGGCCTGTGTGGAGCATCGAGGCGGTTGCAGTGCTGACCAAGACTCGGGGGATGGCGCAGGCATTATGACTGCTGTGCCTTGGTCCTTGTTGTCGCAATGGTGGGTTGCTCAGGGATATGCTGTGCCAGATTACACCCAAGTGGGTGTGGGCATGGTGTTTTTGCCGATGGAGCGTGCTGCGGCAGAACAGGCCAAGCAGGTGGTTGCCGAGATTGCACAGGCAGAAGGCTTTTCGGTGGTGGGTTGGCGGATGGTGCCTGTCAATCCCAGTTGCTTAGGGCGACAGGCGAAGGAGAATCAGCCGCAGATTGAGCAGGTGTTTCTCGATGGATCTGGGCTGGGCCATAAAGAAGACAAGCAGGCACTGGAGCGTTGTCTGTACTTGGTTCGTAAGCGGATTGAAGTGGCGATCGCCAACTTGAATGCGGCCTGGTCCAAGGAGTTTTATTTTTGTTCGTTGTCTAGCCGCACGATTGTCTACAAAGGGATGGTGCGTTCTGCGGTTCTGAGCGAATTTTACCTAGATCTACAAAATCCAGACTTTACGAGCC
>DATNQK010000655.1:0-4162 GCA_036704065.1 Stenomitos sp. | reverse complement strand
CAGCTCTTTAAAGACGGCAATGACGGATACGGTATCGGTGATGGCAAGAATGACACCTGCTAGCAGAGCAGGAACCCAGGGCAGGTGCAATCCCCACTTTAAGATGGCAGCAGTCACTAAGGATGCGATCGCTACACCTGGGCCTGCCAATACCCCAATGGGTTTCACGGTGCTGCGCAGGCGGCTGATATCGGTATTGATGGCCGCCTCAAATAGCAGGATGGGCAAGAAGAGGTTCAAAATCAGGGAGGGTTCTAGCCCCACCCGACGCGGCAGCAGTTCGGTGACAACCAGACCCGCCACAACCAGACCCGCCACGTAGGGTACTCGCAGCCATCGAGAGAGAAGGGCCACTGCCGTCGCGACTAGCAACAGAATGATTAGGGTTGTAATCAGTTCGGCAAAGTGCATAGTGTCAGAAGGTTACGGCAATCAGCAGGTTTACGGGGCTACCGTATAGCGTATAGCTCACAGTAGCCCTGTTGTGCGAAGGTACCACTTCTCTAAGGCTCAAGTCTGCAACCACAGCCTCAATCGAACTGAAGTTTCAGCAATGAGTACCCCTAGACTTGCGTCGCCATACTAACCACAGACTGCTGCCTTGATGGCATCGGCACTCAAATCGCGCCCAATAAATACCAGCCGTGTTTCGCGTGCTTCATCCGCTTGCCAAGGACGGTCGTAGAACGTTTCAATGCGATCGCCTACCCCTTGTAAAACCATCCGCATGGGCTTGTGAGCCACATTGACAAATCCCTTGATGCGGTAGATATCTTGTTGCACCATCAGCTGCTTGAGCTGTTGAACCAGGGCTTGAGGGTCAAAGGCTTGAGTTGAAATCACAGGCACAGAGGAAATATCGTCGTCATGCTCGTGGTCTTCTTCTGTATCGTGGTGGCTAGGGCGATCTGCCAAGTTTTCTTCTACCGCCGCATTAAAGCCCAGCAAGATTTCAGGACTAATTTCTCCACCCTGGCACGTCACAATTTTGACCCCAGCCCTCAACTCTTGTTGGATTCGTACTTTCACCTGCGCTTGGGCATCTTGCGCCACACAGTCTGTTTTAGTGAGCAATACTAGATCGGCACACGCGAGTTGATCTTCAAACAGTTCCTCTAAGGGCGATTCGTGATCTAAATTCGGATCAGCCTGACGTTGTGCTTCTAGAGCGTTCAGATCTGCTGCCAGCTTACCTGTCGATACCGCTTCGCAGTCTACGACCGTCACCACACCATCGACCGTAGCGCCCGTGCGAATCTCTTGCCAGCGGAAGGCTTGCACCAATGGTTTGGGCAACGCTAATCCAGAGGTTTCGATCAAAATGCAATCGATTTGATCGCGGCGTTTTAGAAGTTCCTGCATCGTCGGCAGAAATTCTTCCTGAACTGTGCAACAGAGACAGCCATTGGCGAGTTCTACAATATTGGTGGCTGCTTCCTCCTCGTCATCACACACTTGGCAACTCCGCAACAGATCGCCATCAATACCGATCTCGCCAAACTCGTTGACCAGCACTGCAATACGACGCCCTTGGTTATTCTGAAGCTGATGGCGGATCAATGTCGTTTTACCGCTGCCTAGAAAACCAGTAATAACGGTCACCGGAATTTTTGCTGCCATGATATGTCCTAGAAATTTTTAATCGAGAAGCTCAGTTTGAATGTGTGAATCAGTGCCTAGCAAGTACCGATTCAACCAGAGAATGCAAATACTGCGGTGTTTCGGTCTCAGGTCTTAGCAATCTGACCTCTTAAGGTTTCAGGGCAGGTAATAGTATGTTGAGCCCAAAAAGCAATCAAGCCAGTGCCTCATAACTCGGCACCTGCGATCGCAAACTGTGCTAAGTGGATGCTACTGCCTATCATGACCGCTCCCACCGTGACCAATGGCAGTAAAAACCCTTTCTGGTACAGGGTAGCCAGAAGGCCGACCGCAACAATAAATGCCAAATGATCGGGGCCAATGATGGGGTGTGCTAACCCAGGCATCAAGCCTTCCAACCCTGTTCTGGGAACTTCTCCTCCCATGGGATGATGCGCTATTGCCGGATGTGGTGCAACTATAGCCAGCACTGCAATGAGAGCAGCCATGTACACAAACCTACAACTGGAACGCATCCAGCCCAATCCTTGCCATAAATCCATGGAATCTGTACCTCGCAGATGGATTGCTGAGATGGATCTGTGTCGGTGGGCATCCTGGCTTAGAGAGTCACGCTCTCATCACAGTTGCGGGACAGCGTTGGATTTGCACCAAAGGTCTGCTGTACGGCGCAGACCGCCTTTCCCCATTACTTCTGACAGCTGTTCCCCATCAGAACCGACGACCAAACCTTAGCTTAATCGAAAGACCAACCCTTGCTGGAAATATCCATAATTTTTTATACCCAGTACTGCATCGGTAAGCGACCGTGCTCATTGCACATATTTTGCAGAAATCTTGCTTGCCTTGGTGCAGAAGAGTTTCGCTCATTGTATTAAGGCTGTGTAAAAGTTTTATGAGGGTTTGCGACGCTAACGAAAAAATTTGTAACAATAAACCAAGGTGCCGTCCATTTGTGGAGTTGCCTCCGATTTAGAGGTTGCCTTTGCATGGTCTGCTGCTTCATCCCTTGCCTGAGTTTTTCGGCTTTAGCCCCATCATGTTAGAAGGTTCCATTCTCCAAAAGCTTTCATCTGCTCACGATCCGCAGCATTCTACCCAGCGACCGTTGAGCTTTGGGGTGTACTACAAAAACACATTGGTGTCTTTGTGCCATGCCCTTGAAGATTGCATTCTTACTGCGGCGGATCGACCCTTAGTCATCACTGCTTTTCAGCGAGGCAAATGGTATTTGCAGGAGGCGGATCGGTACGCCGAAATTGCTGCACAAGCCAGCCAAGTGGTGATCATGGCTTCTCCTGATGCAGGGTTTGCCGAGCACCCAACCAGCCAAAAGCCAAATGTCGATCTGGTGGCGTTGCCCACGGATGATCCGGTGGCCGAAGAGTGGCATCTTATTGTTTTGGGTTCTACCTATGCTGCGATGGTGCTGTGTCAAGAGCTTAGGCCCGCAGACTATGGCTCCTCAGGTTTGCCCACTGAAGATTTAGCGCGCAAGTTTTATGGCTTCTGGACTTTTGAAGCCAATTTGGTTCAGGAAGTGATGGAGTTGGCGATCGCCCACATTGGACAGTACGACTCTGCACTGCAACGCAAACTGACCGAACGTCTCCAAACGATTCTGGTTGCGCGTGCCACACAGCCTCCCCAGCCGCTAGAAGCAGTGGTTTCCACCGTAGTGGCTTACCTGCAGAAAAACCAAGCAGATTTAGGACACGATCCGACCTCCACCGTTCTCGATGACAATCTTGTCTCCAATGAGCTTCAGGCCTTTTTGCGCATGGCTCAAATGATTGACCAGATGTCTCCCGACAATCGGCATGCGCCCAACGAAGTGGCGGCCCTTGCCGAAATGATGGGCCAACTGCTGGACCTACCAGGGTGGCAACTGAAGCGATTGCGACTGGCAGGAATGCTGCATCGCTTAGCCCCCATGCAGGGAGTTGAAAGTATTTTTACGCCGACCAAGCCGACCCTGGGCGAGCATCCTGCTTGTCCACTGGCCTGTTCTTTGGCGTCTGGGGCACAGGTGTTACGCACCATGCCGCGTCTGAGGGCAGTGGCACAAATCATGACCCATCAAACCGAGTGGTGGAATGGGCAAGGTGGCCCCACTGGCTTGGCGGCGGATGACATTCCCTTAGAGTCGCGCATTTTAGGCTTGGCGACGTACTTTCAACACTTGGCTGGAACCCTATCACCGCCTCTCGAAGCAGAAGATAAATCCCAGTGGTATGAAAG
Organism: Stenomitos sp.; assembly: GCA_036704065.1. GTDB lineage: Bacteria > Cyanobacteriota > Cyanobacteriia > Thermosynechococcales > Thermosynechococcaceae > JAAURS01. Next base: position 319 of record DATNQK010000655.1, on the reverse strand, counting down.
CTTGCAACAGGCGCTGGCTTCTTGTCGCGAATCTTCAGGGGTACGTTGGGACCCAAAACTAGTAGAGTTGTTAGCGCTTTTGGTGTCAGGCTTGCATCAAGGGATGGCCTTGACCATTCAAGCGCCTAAGTTTACCAATGGATTGTGGCTTTTAGGCTTCTTGCCCACGGATTCTGAGGCGGCGAGTTTAGGGCAGGATGTAGCAGTAGAGGTCAGCTATGGATCTTGAGGCAATTCGACAGGGAAAGCTCAAAACCCTAGCGGGTGCAAACCTAGAGGATGAAGATTTATCCGGTGGCGATTTGGCGGGCTGCAACTT
>DATNQK010000654.1:0-4142 GCA_036704065.1 Stenomitos sp. | reverse complement strand
CTTTTGCTCACTATCGGTACTAGTCCTCACAGATATTGTCTGAACGTATAGAATTGTTAATGAACTTTGATCCTTGGTGCATGCTTTGTCACCAAGATTTCAGGAGGTAGCTGTGGCACGTTCAGTCCCGCTGGAGAAAGTGCGCAATATTGGTATTGCAGCCCATATTGATGCGGGGAAAACTACGACAACCGAGCGGATTTTGTACTATTCCGGCGTCGTTCATAAGATTGGCGAAGTTCATGACGGTAACACTGTTACGGATTGGATGGAGCAAGAGCGTGAGCGCGGAATTACGATTACTGCTGCGGCAATTACAACGAACTGGAAAGAACATCAAATCAACATCATTGATACGCCTGGACACGTCGATTTCACGATTGAAGTCGAGCGTTCTATGCGGGTCTTGGATGGCGTAATTGCTGTGTTTTGTTCGGTGGGAGGCGTGCAGCCACAGTCGGAAACCGTTTGGCGTCAAGCTGATCGGTACAAGGTGCCTCGCATTGTTTTCGTCAACAAGATGGACCGGACTGGGGCCGATTTTTACAGGGTGTATGGACAAATCCGCGATCGCTTGCGTGCGAATGCGGTACCGATCCAAATTCCAATTGGTCAAGAAAGCGAGTTGCGCGGCATTGTCGACTTGGTAAAAATGCGGGCCTTTATCTACAACGACGATATTGGCAACGATATTGAAGAAACGGATATCCCAGCCGATCTGCAAGAAAAGGCTACAGAATTTCGCCTAAAGCTTGTGGAGTCTGTGGCGGAAACAGATGACGCTCTGACGGAAAAGTATCTTGAAGGAGAAGACCTGGCGGAGTCTGAAATCCGTGATGCGCTGCGCAAAGGCACCATCGCAGGGACATTAGTCCCGATACTCTGCGGTTCTGCCTTTAAGAACAAGGGTGTTCAGTTATTATTAGATGCAGTAATCGACTATCTGCCTGCGCCAATCGATGTTCCGCCTATTACAGGAATGTTAGAGGATGGGACAGAGGTTCTACGCCATTCTGATGATGCTGAGCCGATGTCTGCCCTGGCCTTTAAGATCATGGCAGATCCCTATGGCCGTCTTACCTTTGTACGCGTTTACTCAGGCATCCTACGTAAAGGTAGTTATGTCCTGAACTCTTCCAAAGACAAAAAAGAGCGTATTTCTCGCTTAATTGTCTTGAAGGCGGACGAACGCATTGAGGTGGACGAACTGCGGGCGGGTGATCTGGGCGCAGCCTTAGGGCTCAAGGATACCTTTACAGGCGATACGCTTTGTGATGACACTGCTCCCGTCATCTTAGAATCGCTCTTTGTCCCTGAGCCAGTTATCTCCGTGGCTGTTGAGCCTAAGACTAAGCAGGATATGGAGAAGCTATCTAAAGCCCTGCAATCTTTATCGGAGGAAGATCCTACCTTTCGCGTTAGTGTAGATTCTGAAACCAACCAGACTGTGATTGCTGGAATGGGGGAATTGCACTTAGAGATTCTCGTAGATCGTATGATGCGAGAGTTTAAGGTGGAAGCAAACGTGGGTGCGCCCCAAGTGGCGTATCGCGAGACGATCCGTAAAGCTGCTCACGCAGAAGGCAAGTTCATTCGCCAGAGCGGTGGGAAGGGACAATACGGTCACGTTGTGATCGAATTAGAGCCTGGAGAGCCGGGTACTGGGTTTGAGTTTGTCTCAAAAATTGTCGGGGGGGCAGTCCCGAAAGAATTCATCGGCCCTGCAGAACAGGGGATGAGAGAAGCCTGTGAATCAGGGATCTTGGCGGGGTATCCGCTGATCGATGTTAAAGCCATCTTGACTGACGGGTCTTTCCATGACGTAGACTCATCCGAGATGGCCTTTAAGATTGCAGGATCGATGGCCATTAAAAACGCGGTCGATAAAGCATCGCCGGTTTTGCTAGAGCCGATGATGAAGGTTGAGGTTGAGGTGCCTGAAGACTTTCTTGGTGGGGTCATGGGCGACCTCATATCTCGGCGAGGCCAAATTGAAGGCCAAGTTGTCGAACAAGGTCTCGCCAAGGTGACCGCAAAAGTTCCCTTGGCAACCATGTTTGGATATGCTACTGATATACGGTCTATGACTCAGGGTCGGGGCATATTCTCAATGGAGTTCAGTCAGTATGAGGACGTTCCTCGTGCTGTAGCTGAGGCCATCATTGCAAAAAACAAAGGGAACGCATAACACAGAGAGGAATAGTTGATTCATGGCACGCGCTAAATTTGAACGGACAAAACCCCACGTTAACATCGGTACCATTGGTCACGTTGACCACGGGAAGACGACCCTGACAGCAGCTATCACAATGTCTTTGGCAGCTATTGGTCAAGCTCAAGCCCGTAAATATGATGAGATCGATGCTGCGCCTGAAGAGAAAGCGCGCGGGATTACCATCAACACGGCTCACGTTGAGTACGAAACTGCTAACCGCCACTATGCTCACGTGGACTGCCCGGGTCACGCCGACTACGTGAAGAACATGATCACGGGTGCCGCTCAGATGGATGGTGCTATCCTCGTGGTTTCTGCTGCTGATGGCCCTATGCCTCAGACTCGGGAGCACATTCTTCTGGCAAAGCAGGTCGGTGTTCCTAGCTTGGTGGTGTTCCTGAACAAGCAAGACCAAGTAGATGACGAAGAGCTACTTGAGTTGGTTGAATTGGAAGTTCGTGAGTTGCTCAGCAGCTACGATTTCCCTGGTGATGATATTCCTATCGTTGCGGGTTCTGCTCTGCAAGCGGTTGAAGCCTTGACCTCCAATCCTAAAATCAGCTTGGGTGAAAACGAGTGGGTCGATAAGATCTACAAGCTGATGGAAGAGGTTGATGCATACGTGCCAACGCCTGAGCGGGATGTTGATAAGCCCTTCTTGATGGCTGTGGAAGACGTGTTCTCCATTACGGGTCGGGGTACTGTAGCAACGGGCCGGATTGAGCGCGGAAAAGTTAAGGTTCAAGATGAAGTAGAAATCGTCGGGATTCGCGATACTCGCAAGAGCACTGTGACCGGGATTGAAATGTTCAAGAAGTCCTTGGATGAAGGGATGGCTGGGGACAACGCCGGTATTCTATTGCGCGGTATTCAAAAGACCGATATTGAACGGGGCATGGTGCTTGCTAAGCCTGGTTCTATCACTCCTCATACCGACTTTGAATCTGAAGTTTACGTGCTCAAGAAAGAAGAAGGTGGCCGCCATACTCCTTTCTTCCCAGGGTATCGTCCTCAGTTCTATGTGCGTACAACCGATGTAACCGGAACCATCAGCGCATTTACCGCTGACGATGGCACTGAAGCTGAAATGATCATGCCTGGCGACCGCATCAAAATGACTGTTCAGTTAATCAACCCGATTGCTATTGAACAAGGGATGCGTTTTGCTATCCGTGAAGGTGGCCGAACCATCGGTGCTGGTGTAGTTTCGAAGATCCTCAAGTAGGAAGTATGAGTGGGGGTATGTTTCGCAAGAATTCATACCCCTTCTTAATGCTGAATATCTAAAATGCTGCAAAGCAGTAAGCTTGCTGCTTTGCAGTTTTCAACTGAACCTTGAAAACTTAAGCGAGAAATTGGTTTTATGACGACTTTGCAACAGCAAAAGATACGAATTCGACTCAAAGCTTTTGATCATCGTTTACTCGATGCATCTTGCGACAAAATTGTTGAGACTGCTAAGCGTACCAATGCCTCCCCGGTTGGCCCTATCCCGCTTCCCACACGTCGTCGGATCTACTGTGTGTTGCGATCGCCCCACGTTGATAAGGACTCCCGTGAGCATTTCGAAACGCGAACCCACCGCAGAATTATTGATATTTACCAACCGTCTCCTAAAACCATTGATGCCCTCATGAAGCTAGATTTGCCTTCAGGGGTAGATATTGAAGTGAAACTCTAAGCTATTTAGTGCTGATTTACTCTTGATTTATAAGGACAGGCGGAGTGATATTCCAGCCTGTTCTTCTTTTTAGGGTGCGTTATTGGCGATCGCCAAGTCGTTCTTTCTAGTCTGAGCTACCTTTGCAAAAAAGATGGGCTAGAGTATTGGGTAGTCCTTCATTCAATCGTTCTTTCGTTAATCTAGAACTATCGGCATGGCTTTTCCCTCTTCGATTGCAGTTCGCGAGCTTCCTTTGTTTCCATT
>DATNQK010000653.1:0-8136 GCA_036704065.1 Stenomitos sp. | reverse complement strand
CTAACCAACTGACGGGTAAAAAGGGCAAGAGTGTCTGGTTAAGGTATCTAGAGCAATTTAACGAACCTCTCCTTTATATCTTGCTGGCTGCGGGAACAGTGACAGCTTTCTTGCAAGAATGGGTCGATTCTGGGGTGATTTTTGCTGTTGTGCTGCTCAATGCAACGATTAGCTTTGTACAGGAGTCGAAAGCTGAGGGTGCTCTTGCTGCCCTGTCCGCGTCTGTCACTACAGATGCAACGGTGATCCGCAATGGTCAGCAGGAGCATATTCCTTCCAATCAGGTGGTAGTAGGGGACATAGTGCTGCTAACCTCTGGTGATAAAGTTCCGGCTGATCTGCGGCTGGTCAATGTGCGCAACCTTCAAATTGATGAGTCAGCCCTTACGGGGGAATCCGTTCCAGTTGAGAAAGATCCCCAATCGATTAACTTAGAATCCCCCCTCGCAGAGCGGACTTGTATGGCTTATGCGGGCAGCCTGGTGACATCAGGCCAGGGGCGAGGATTAGTGGTCGCGATCGCCAATGCGACGGAGGCAGGTCGGATCTCCCAATTGATGCAGCAAAGCCCCAACCTAAAAACACCGTTGACACGCAAGCTAGATAAGTTCAGCAAAACATTGCTTTATGTTGTCTTAGGGTTGACGATGCTCATGTTTGTGGTGTCTGTCGCTCAGGGTGAAGGCTGGACAGAGGGCTTTATCACAGCTGTAGCCTTCGCAGTAGCAGCAATCCCGGAAGGCTTGCCAGCAATTGTGACCATTACGCTGGCGATTGGCGTTTCTCGAATGGTTAAACGTAACGTCATTATCCGCAGATTACCCGCTGTGGAAACCCTCGGTAGCACCACGGTAATTTGTTCAGATAAAACGGGCACTTTGACCCAAAATCAGATGATGGTGCAGGGTATTTATGCGGGTGACAGGTACTATGTCACAACGGGGGCAGGCTACGACCCAGATGGCGAAATTTTACTGGATGATCAGTCAGTTGATCTGAAAATTGCTCCTGCTCTGAACGAATGCCTTCAAGCTGGGCTTTTGTGCAATGATTCTCATTTACAAGAACAGGATGGGGAATATGGGATTGCCGGTGATCCGACCGAAGGGGCATTAATTGTCGTAGCTCATAAAGCGGGGTTGACTCGGCATGCTCTGGAACAAGAAATGCCTCGACTCGATGTGATTCCCTTTGAATCTCAGTTTCAGTACATGGCGACGTTGCATCAAACTCCCTCAGACAGGCTGATTTACACAAAAGGTTCGACGGAAGCAATTCTAAGGCGGTGTCATCAAGCCCTTGATGACGAGGGACACGTAGGCCCGCTAGATGTGGTTTCTGTAGAGGACAAAGCAGATGCAATGGCTCGGCAGGGATTGCGGGTTCTGGCTTTTGCCAAAAAGACGGTAGCTGCTGATCAGCAATCTCTTGATCATGCAGATTTAGATCAGGGACTTGTTTTCCTAGGACTGCAAGGAATGATTGACCCACCGCGTCCAGAAGCGATCGCCGCTGTTCGCGCCTGTCAGTCAGCCCGGATTCAAGTCAAAATGATTACCGGCGATCACGCGCTAACTGCAACGGCGATCGCCAGCATGATGAAGTTAAACCAGGGAAAGGAAGCACAGACATATACTGGTCAACAACTGGCTCAGATGACGAATCAGGAACTGGCAGAAGCGGCAGAAGCGAGTGCTGTGTTTGCGCGAGTGGCGCCAGAACAGAAACTGCGTCTGGTTGAAGCCCTGCAATCTAGGGGCGAGATTGTTGCTATGACAGGAGATGGGGTTAATGATGCTCCAGCTCTCAAACAAGCTGATCTAGGAATTGCAATGGGGGTGACTGGCACCGAAGTTGCCAAAGAAGCTGGGGAAATGATTTTGACCGATGACAACTTTGCATCGATCAAATCTGCGATTGAAGAGGGGCGGACTGTCTATCAGAATCTGCTGAAAGCGATTTCTTTCACGCTCCCTACGAATGGGGGAGAAGCGCTGACCATTTTAGTTGGGGTACTTCTAGGAACTGCCCTCCCCATCTTGCCGTTGCAAATTCTTTGGATCAATATGGTGAGTTCCATTGCCCTGACTGCACCGCTTGCCTTTGAACCCAAATCTAACAATGTGATGTATTTACCGCCGCGTAATCCCGGTGAACCTTTACTATCTGCTAATCTGCTGAGGCGGATTTTAATCATCTCAGTCTTTAACTTGATTGCGGTCTTTGGCACATTTCTCTGGGCGCAACAAACCACAGGAAATACGGATCTCGCTCGCACGATGGCAGTTGATACCCTGATTGCAGCGGAGACTTTTTACCTGTTGAGTATCAGTCAGTTTATTCCTTCGGTGTTTGCCAGATTGCAGGGGAAAGCTGAATCCATCGCCTATGTACCAGCGATTGGCATTGTTTTGATCGTGATATTGCAAACCCTTTTCAGTCAGTGGAGTGTGATGAATCAGTTGTTTCAAACGGTTCCCGTTACCTTTGCCCAAGAAGTCATTAGCATTGGAGCAGGCTTACCTGTGATCTTTGTATGTCTTTTATTAGAGCGCTTCGGTCCCATTACTGGCCCTAGACTGCCAGCGAGTCAAGCACCGAGGGTGGTTGCGGTTGATGAAAATATTTCAGGTCACATTGTTGTGGCAGGCTATGGAAGGGTCGGTCAAACTCTGGTGAAGCTGCTTCGGTCTCAAGGCTATGAGGTCTTAGTGATTGATAACCATCAAGCCAATACTCACGGATTGCGGCAGCATAAAATCCCTTATCTGTGTGGGGATGCAACAAGTGAACTGGTGTTGCAGAAGGCGCATCTGTCTAGAGCTGTAGCGCTTGTCATCGCGCTGCCGGATCCCCTTGCCAGTCGCTTGACCCTGCAACGTGCGCTTATTCTTGCCCCTGAACTTGATGTTACCGTGCGTTCCCACGATAACCAAGAAATTGAGACGCTGTATCAGTTAGGAGCGCGGGAAGTGGTTCAGCCAGAGTTTGAGGCCTCTCTGGAAATTGGAGCCCATGTGCTCTTAAGTTTAGGCGAAAGTCCAGCATCTAAGATTCAGCAGTTATTGAATTCCTTCCGGGCTGACCGCTATCGTGCCATCCTGCCTGAGTCTCGTGAAGCCCTTACTAATTCTGAACTGGAAGCAATGGTGGTGGGTGAATTAGAAGGGAAATGGTATGACCTTAAGGCTGGATCACCCCTTGTAGGGCTTACCCTGGAAAGGGTTGATATGCGTCGCGTGACCGGAGGAACGGTGATGGCAATCCGGCGGGACAAGCAAGTCACTCGCTACCCCAGTCTCCAGTCTGTGTTGGTGGCAGGTGATCGCTTGCTGTTCATCGGTAGCACAGAGCAACGCAATGCCTTTGAGAAATTGCTGACGGATAAACTACAGCCTCAGCTTGAAAAGGCTAAACGCTAACAGGTTCAGGCTTTGTTGAATCAGTCGTCAGATGTATGAATATTATCTGAGGAGTACCTGACCACAGCATGGGGTTGTGTTGGATGAAGCTGAGTGATTAAGATTCCGTGAGTTGTGCTCAAAATAGGTAATGACGCCATGATGAAGCAATTCCACAGTGCGGTGAAACAGCGGTGATTCCACCGCGCAAAGGAGCCAAGATTTGGGTGTATGGAACCGTCAAAGCTGAAGACCAACTGTGTGATAAGCAGTGACGCCAGAATCGGAGCAAGGGTGCAAGTGCTGACAACAAGACCCTCGCTACCGAGTTCTGACGGTTTCATCTGTGAAATTTTTTGAGCGACACGATTCAATCCACTGCGATCCAACTACCGCAAATTAGCGGGGGGATTTTCTGGCACAACCCAGTAGTAGATCGTTCTGCCATCCACTTCGACCACCTGTTGAGGTTTCCACTCACCCATGTCAAATGCATGAGAAACAATACGTGTTCCTGGTTTTAACTCACTTAGCAGCTTGGGACGCAACTTCACATTGAGGTCTTGCAGCAGATAGAGCGTCACAACGGTGGCATCGCTAAAGTTTGTTTGGAACAAATCTTGCTGACGAAACTGAACGCGATCGCTAACCCCTGCTTTTTGAGCATTTTCATTGGCTTCTCGAATTCGTTCTGGGCTAATGTCAATCCCCACTCCGCGTGCCCCTCGATCTTTCGCTGCGGCAATCACAATCCGTCCATCGCCACTCCCTAAGTCATAAACGACATCGTTAGATGTTACGTTTGCTAATCGAAGCATCTCATTCACTACCGGAGTAGGTGTAGGAACATAGACCACATCGGGTGTGCGGGTAGGAACTTCTGTTGAGGGATTAGGGGCCGCTTGTGCTTGCTCGGAAGCAGCGTTGCTTTGAACATTGGTGCTCAGATTTTGGGTCTCTGACTCAAAATTCCGCAGTTGCGTACAACCAATACTAGCCAGCATGACAATACTAAGACTAATAAATAGCGATCGCGTCATAGATTTGACTTGCATAATCAAAATTTCCTTCAAAGACGATTGTTTGATGATGTGTGACGGACAAAAGGAAGGCCCGATAGAACAACGATTACTCCTGCGATCGCGCCAATGCCTGTATAAACTAGGCTGGAGTACAGCAAGTAGCCACAAATGGCACAAAACAAGATTGGAGTAATTGGATAAAACGGCACCCGAAATGGACGTGCATGAGACGAATCTCGAATTCGTAAGATGATGAGGGATAGGGTACTGAGAAGGAAGAAGAACCAAAAAATAGGAGCGGTATAATCTACCATCGTTTCAAACCCTTTACGGGTAAATGTTCCCAGCCCAACCAATAGAAGTGCGATCGCCCCTTGCAACAGATACGCCGAAGTTGGCGAACTGGGTTGAGGTTGCCACTGTCCCAACCAACGAAAGGGCGCAATATCCTGTCCTAATGCAAAGCTGCTGCGAGCACCTGTCAAAATTGTGGCGTTAATGGATCCTAAGGTTGCAATGACAACCAGTACACTGATAAATGCAGCACCCGGCTCTCCTAGTACTCGCCGCAATAAATCCGCTGCAACCGCTGGAGAATTAACCATGCCTGCGATGCCCAACCCTTGCAGATAGGCTAGATTGAGAAACACATAGATGCCGGTGATGATGCCAATGCTCCACAGGAGCGATCGCACGATGTTCCGTTGTGGTTGATGAATTTCTGCTGAAATGTAGGCGGCCTCATTCCAACCTCCATAGGACAGCAGCACAAAGACCAAGGCCAATCCCCAAGAGGAGGATGGGGAGGTAGGGAGAGCAGGAGCAGTTGGGGGAGAAAAAACAAGCCCGACCAAAATAACTAGCAGTAAACCTAAGATAAGCGCGATTGTTAACCAGGATTGAAATCGGTTGCTTTGGCGGATTCCAATAATGTTCAGTGTGGTGAGGAAAGTGATTACCCCTGCGGCATAAAGTGCAGGGGAATAGCCACCTAGGGGAAGTAGTTGAGTTGCATAATCACCTAAGACAAAGGCCAGTAGGGCGATTGAACCCGTTTGAATGACTGTCATTCGTGCCCAGGCAAATAAAATGGCGATCGATTGTCCAAAGGCCCGTTTCAGGTAATAGTAGTTGCCTCCAACATGAGGATAGGCCGTTGCCAGTTCGGCGTAGCAGAGTGCCCCTATGAAGGATACAACTCCGCCAAGCAACCAAACTTGAATCACACCACTCACCGTTCCAGTCCTAGCAGCTACTAGCGCAGGGGTTTCAAAAATCCCTGCACCAATCACTAAGCCAACAATGAGGGCGATCGCATCTACTAATCTGATAGTAGTTTTAGGTGCAACAGCAATTACTTCGATCTGTTCAGCTTCACGACTTTCTGTTCGATTCAAATTAATACCTGCCTTCATTTGAAGTTGTCAGCATTACACAGCCGCAAGCCTACTTCTGCACGGCCGAAGAACTCGACCTTTGCAGCCACAAGGGCTGGAAATTGATCTAACAGAGGAATATCAACGCTGCCTGTCACCAACCAGTGCACCGTGCTAGCGCCCCCCATTAAAACCATGGCGCTATCTGATACAACGGACGCAACTTACGCTTGTCTTCAAAATAGGGTGAACTATTCAGGTCTACTTTCAGCATCAGCCACAAATATGACTGGAAAGTGACAGTGCAATACTTTTATACTCACTTGCTGGTAATAGGTCTGCATAAATGCTCCTTGCGGAGTAACCAATCCTTTGCACGCCTTTGATTACACTGATTTAAGAAATTTACCAATTATCGCCGCAATATTAATCCTGCACAACCGTGAAAAACAAATCTATCTCACCCATTAATTACACTTGAAATTAAGAGCGTCGATATTAATGCTGGATTGAATCTGAAAAACCAGAATTATCCCTTATTATTTGCTTTTATGATGAAGGCAACTCAACTTGAAAGAGCGATCCTCTGCCGACTTGGCTCTTTACAGTTAGATATCCGTTATGGGCTTCTACAATTTGCTGTGCGATCGCCAGCCCCAATCCAGATCCTCCTTTTTTCCGTGTCCGTTCTTCATCCACTCGATAAAATCGTTCAAAGATATGCGGTAGATCATTCTTTGGGATGCCAATTCCCGTATCTTCCACTTGAATGATCACCCGATGATTTTGGCGAACTAATCGCATCCATATCATCCCTTCAGGTGAGGTATATTTGCAAGCATTCATGAGGAGATTGGTAATTGCTTGTTGTAATAGGTCAGCATTGCCATTAATTTTAATAATCTCGTCTGGCAATTCTAAATAGAGTGCTAAATGCTCAACCGTATCTTGAATGGGTATGGAAGTAAACGTTTCTTTCAACAAATTATTTAAGTCAATGGCTTGAAGTGAGTCTGAATCCAATCGTCCTTCCTGACGAGCTAAGAACAATAAATCTGTGACTAGCCGATTCATTGATTTAGCGGTTTCTACAATTTTTTCTAGGCGGATGTGTTTTGGCTTTCCTGCATCCACGGGGCTGAGTAAACCTACTTGAGCATTGCTCAAAATTGAAGCCAGAGGTGCTCTAAGTTCGTGGGAGGCATCCGAAGTAAATCGTTGGAGATGAGCGTAGGCGTTACGAATTGGCCTCATCGCGATTCCACTTAAAAACCAACTGACTAAACTAATGACACCCAGCGTCAACGGCACAGTAGCCACCAGCCCCACAAGTATTTCTCTCAGGTCAGCTTGGGCATCTGTCAACGGAATGGCGACCTGAAGATAGCCAATTGTGCGTCCCTCTTGATCCACGGGTAGCGTTAATTGCCGCAGCCATTCGGGATGGGCTTGAATGGTCTCAAATGCCGCGATCGCCTGAATTTGGTCAGCAGGCTGTTGTCCATAAAATTGATGTAATTTACCATCAGCGGAATACCAGCGAGCATAGACCAAATTACTGTCCGAGAAGGGAGAGTAGTTTCCTAGAATGGGTACATTACTCAAATTAATTCGTTCTTTTCCCTCTTGCCGCTTGTAGTCGATATTGGTTGTCATAATTCGTGCTTTGCGGTAGAGCAGTCGATCACTCTCTTCTAAGCGGTTAATAGAGCGCTGGTAATAGAGGATGCTAGCGAACAGAATCAGAATACTGCCCATCGACAGTGTTAACCAACGGGTAAGCCCACGACGACTACGATTGAACATCTGGATTCAAGCAATAGCCCATACCGTACACCGTTTCTAGCCAGTTCGCACCTACAGCTTGTAATCGGTGCCGCAGGCGACGAACAAGGGCCGTGATGGCGTTACTCTCTGGCTCACTGCCCCATTCCCACAATGCTTGTTCAATTTGACCGCGAGAGAGTACCTGTCGGGGATGTCGCATCAAATACTCCATCAATTGAAACTCGCGAGTAGAAAGTTGCAGATTGTGCTCTCCCCGTTCTAGGGTCAGTGTCGATAGGTGGAGTGTTAAATCTTTAACGTGTAAGGTCTCTCCTTTCCAAAGGGGAGATCGTCGGCCCAATGCTCGCACTCGTGCCAGCAGTTCAAATACATCTGCAGGTTTAACGAGATAATCATCTGCTCCAGCATCCAATCCGCTAATTCTATCTGGAATGGTGTCTTTTGCTGTCAACATCAATACAGGAACGGTTTTGCCTAGGCGACGAAAGTATTGGCACAAGTTAACGCCACTCACTTTGGGGAGTAACCAATCCAGGATTAGCAAATCAT
>DATNQK010000652.1:0-3461 GCA_036704065.1 Stenomitos sp. | reverse complement strand
CCTCGATCCAGGCGCGCTCGGCTGCACCGGCCACCACGCGGCAGCCGGTGATGGCCTGGATGGCGCGGGCCGCGCCGATATGGTCGGGGTGGCTGTGGGTCAGGATCAGGCGGTCGATCCGTTCCCCGCGCCCCAGGCGCTCCAGGTAGGAGAGGATCAGTGTCTCGGAGCCGGCGACCCCGCTGTCGATCAGCGTGGTCTGTTCGCCAAAGACCAGGTAGACGAAGACAAAGCGCTCGACCGGGCCGGCCGGGGTGGGGACGGTAAAGGGAATCTTCAGGGCGTGGATGTGGTCGGTGATCTGCATGCGGTGGACCTCCATAAGGAAAATGGTGCGCCACAAAAACAAAGGCCGCGGGGATATACCCGCGGCCTGGTGATACTGAAAGAGCGCGGGCAGGTGGCCCGCGCTCCGTTAATGGCAGCGCAGAGCCGTCACATGGTGACGACTACGACTACGCAGAGGGTGATTGGCAGTGGCATCGTGTGCATGGGTAGTTTCTACCGTAAGGGGGCAGGATTGTTAACGGCCGGAGATAAATTTGAATAGGTATGTGTTGAATTCGAGAACAAACGTTATGGGTCTGAGGCTGCCCAAGATCATGAAGTTCCGAGGAATTTCATCTTAAAATGCATTTTGGCCAGATTCAGTAATGCTTCAGCTCCACATTTCTGAACAATATTACTCGCTGATTTATTAACATTTTCACCTGCACCCTTAGGTAATTCCACATCGTATTGTACGGACAATTTCGATAGTTTGGTAACAAACCTGGCTCTCGCAAGAATAGAAGCTGCCGCAACAGCTATATTACTTTCAGCCTTATGCCGCTGGATTACATTAAGTCTTTTTCCTTGCTCCTGTAGTTTGCTCTTAACAAAATTGTCGTTACCGAACTTATCAACGATCACAGTGTTACATTCGACTTTAAGGAGAAGCTCTTCAATAGCCTTAGCATGTCCCCATCCGAGCAAGGAATTTAATGTCTGTTGTTCAGATTTAAATTTAGTATAGAGGTCATTGTACTTTTTAGGTGATATTTCGACTATACAAAACTGATCTTTTAAACGTTTTTGAATTATTGATGCCAACTCCAGTACAGCGTGATCCTTAAGCATCTTACTGTCTTTTATGCCCATTACCTTAAAATATTCAGCATTCTCTTGCGTCATGTAAGTTGCAGCGACAACTAACGGTCCGAAAAAGTCACCTTTTCCAGATTCGTCTGTGCCAATAAGCGGAAATGGTGGATCAAGAAGTTCTGTTTTTATTTCAACTGTTTTATTGTCAGTGAAGCAATATCCTATTGTCTCCAGCAATTCCTTTACGTTTTGACAAAAGTCAAAGCTAATTATTTGGCTAAGGTCAGGATTAATGCCCTTTTTCTTGCTATAATATATCCTTATTACCCCACCCCTGCCCTGCAAAGAAATATGAAATTGCACACCATAATTGATTTCTGCAAAGCCACTAATCTTATATCCATTAGCAGACAGTAGTGTGCTTATGCTGTTGTAGCTATCTGACAAAGTCAATTCCATAATTAAGCCGCCAGCTTCTTTTTGAATCTAAATTTTGCTGCTCTAGTAAGAGTGCTATTTTCTATATAATCATTCTGAGACATAAAATATTTCCTTGACTTATTTACGATATAATTATCAACAGCAACAACTCTCAAATTATTTATGTCAAGCCTCTTGCCATCATAATAGCATTCAGCAAATCTATTATTAGACATACCATTTACCAGTAGTAGATCAAAGACTATATAGCCTTTCAGTTTAAGCTCACATAAATCTTTATCAAGATCATTAAAATAATCAATAGGAGAGTAGTAATTGTTGCAAAAAACAATACAAGAGTACCTGGAGTTTCTTAAAAGTTGTATTGTATAATCGTTATTCATATTTATTACCTGATGATCTCATAGTAAGTATCATCAATAATACTTAAAACCGTAGAAATAATCTCATCGGCTTCAGCTTTATTATCAATTATCCTGGTAGTTGCAGATGAAGCCCCCGCGTGAAAGAGAGAATGACGATGTTTGTGCAAATAATTATATGAATCTTGAACTGCGGTTGAAGTAGCTGGGCATAAGATCCGATCTTTATATTCTTGCCTAAGAATGAATGCCCTCAGATTGTTTTGGGCGAATAACTCTCCAAAACCATCCCGTCCAATCGTAATTCCTTTCCCAGCTAACAACTTTTTCAAATAACCCTCAAGCGCCCGAAGCGCAGGGTAAGCAAAAGGGGAATAGTCATCTAGTGGAACATCTAGTTTTTTTAGGACCAGTGCTGAAGTCAGTACTTTTATATGTACTGCGTCTAGATACTCATAGGATCTCGGAAGGAACGCTCGCAACTCATCTGAGATCTCAGTTGGATTGATTTTTACTTTATACAACAAGGACTGAGCCTCAATTAGATTGCCTAATTCAAGAAACTCAGTAAGAAAATATATTGTCTCCAGATACAGGTATAAAGGCTTGCCCTGAATCTGCAAAGTACCATTGTCATAATGTTTATATGTAAGAAGATCCTTAAACTTACCTTTAATTTTAATTAGTCTATATCCATTCTCATCCTTAAAGCTGACCACTTCGGATTTTAACTCATCAGTTAAATAATCCAACATCATCTTAAAAAGATCTTCTTTGACGCCCCTAAATGCAAGACTGAAATTTTTTCTTTCGTCTATAATAGCATTTTCTTTTATATATCTTGCAACGTCCTCTGATAGATCCTGATTCTTTCCCACTTTGTGAGTGATAGTTGTAGTGCCATCATTATTATAATAAAAATGAATGAGAGCCATCTTGCCATCCAGGCTCAGTGAATATTCAACTAAACCTTTGGACTTTTCTTTCGGGCCTTCAAGGGTAATATTTGAGTTATAACAAGCCAGAAGTTCAGTAATTTTGTCTCTATCAATATTTAGGGATTTATAGCTCATGCTGCCCTCTTCATTTCATGTCATTGTAGGCACAAATGCCATCTTTATTAAATTTAACATAATTTTGTGCGAATTACAGCGTGAAAGCAAAAGTGTGCAGGACGGCTTTAGATAAAAAGGCGGCCTCATTGGCCGCCCCTTCCAAATCAAATCCTACTTCAAATTCTTCTTTATCCTCTCCACCGCCTCAATCACATTCTCGCGATGGCCGAAGGCCGACAAGCGGAAGTAGCCTTCGCCGCTGGGGCCGAAGCCGCTGCCAGGGGTGCCGACCACGTTGCACTCGTTCAGGAGCTTGTCGAAGAAGTCCCAACTGCTCATGCCGCCGGGGGTCTTGAGCCAGATGTAGGGAGCGTTGACGCCGCCGTAGACGGTGAGGCCGGCTTCCTTCAAACCCTCGCGGATGATGCGGGCGTTCTCCATGTAGTAGTCGATGATCTCTTTGTTCTGCTTCCAGCCTTCATCTGAGTAGACGGCGGCAGCGGCCTTCTGGACCGGATAC
>DATNQK010000651.1:0-4346 GCA_036704065.1 Stenomitos sp. | reverse complement strand
TCAACGCCACTGAAACAAGCTGAATCAATTGACTAGAGCAGCTTTGAGAACGTCACGAGATTTGGCCATTCTTGGAAAAGGCTTTGGTCTGCGTTTTACTACTCTAGGTTCAGACCGAAACGCTCTTAAAGGCAACAAGTCCTTCGCCACAACTTCCATTAGGACTCGAAATAATCTGTCTCGCACGACTTCGGTTGCAATAGCCAACAGTCCTATCGTCTGCAGGAACTGCTGTTTGGTTCCCTGTAAAGAAATTCTGGAAAGGACTTGTTTAGAAGATTGAGCCGTTTGCAGCATCACTGTTCGCAACAGGTTGTAAGCCAACAGGTGTGCCCAGAGGTCTTTGCGAACCATTTCAGGCTTTTTTGCACTAAGCATTTCCATGCCCAATGTGGTTTTGAGATGACGCAAATTGACCTCTGCTGCCTGCCACCGCAGGCCATAGAGTTGGCCCAATTGCTGAGCACTATAGCGTTTAGCATCCAGTAAGGTCGTGACAATAATGATCCATTGGTCTCGGAATCCCGGACGACGCAAAAGGATGGATACCTCGCGCACATCCAAGCACTGTGGTAAGTGGGTAAACTCATCATCACTCATGTGCTCAGGACATCTAGCAGGTTTTTGCCAACGCACGACATGATCGCCAATGCCCAGCTTCTGGCCTCGACGAAAATCACTATGCCGAGCATGATGTTTACGAAATACTCCATCAGCTCCCTGTTGCTGGACTAAGGCTAAATCTACAAATGTGCCATAAGCTTGGTCTGCTAGTACGACATCCTCTGGCTCTAGCTGCTGATACAGCAGACGACTCATTTCCACTTCACTTGTCCTGAAGCACCCCACACAAGCGGTTACAAGCGCACCCGTCCATAAGGAGAAGACCACCACTAACTTCAGCAGAAGGAACCCACAGCCTGGTTTCTGATTGCTGTGCTGGGGATAGCTGTTTTGGTTGGCAGCCGTATCACTCATCAGCAATGTGGTGCCATCCTGTACACGCACCCGACGACCACACCATTGTTGTGCAATAGGCACTGTGCTCTCTAACGACTCCGCTGTTTCTGGAACGAGGCGTCGCAACACCTGTCGCTAAAGCGCTGCCGAGCTTTGCTATAGGCTCCTGTGTCAGGAGAGGGGACTTGTCCTCCAGCGGCTGTAACCCAGGCAATGATTCGCTTGACCGCATTTGAGAGGCTTTTGTCTGGGTCTAAAACCTGAGCGATCATCGCCCACAGCGTCACGATAGTGAACGTTCTCTTGTGCCAAGATTTCTTCAATTCGGGATTCAGGTAGAGCCTGTTGCTAAGGGAATGCGAGACTCTGATTGAACTGCGGCTTGAGGATTTCGGCACGGTTGAGCCTGGGGCAAGGAGGGGTTAGAGTAGGCTGTAAGGCCATGATGCCTCTAAATCAAGCCTTGCAGGGTTTTAGCTCTCCTTATTTCAGTGGCATTGAATTAGAGTTATGCAGATATCCGATATTAGCAGAGTCAAAGGTTATGACAGAACCAGTTAATACTCAAATTCCTATTTCTCCCCACTTCTTTTGTGATGGCATGGGATATGTTTTAACCTCATCTAGTCTGGGTGGAAGTAATCTGACCCCTGGTCAAATTTCGGACATTGTTTTGGATAATTCTGCTGATGACATGACTCCCCTTTTGACTCAGGGGATCTGTATGCCTATTCTCTTTGATGGCGATTGTGCTTTGGATCGCAGTACACTTTTCGTTCTTGGTGACTTAACTCCAGAGCAAGAGAGGGATTGGCGAGCACGGTTAACTTGGAAATTGCGAGTCCCTTGTGGGAAATTGATCCTGTTATGCAGTTGTACGGCAGAGGATCTTGCTCATGCCATTTCTGGAAGACCTCCCACAAAACACTTTGAAATCTTTCAGGTGATAGATATTCCTCCTGATTCATATTTAGTTGAAATTTATGCTTATCCATCCAGTGTGACTGTCATCATGACACTTGATGACGAAGAATATGAAGAGTTCGAGAAAAGTATTCCCGATAAAGAATATGACAAGGAAGGTAACTTAATTTTAGTAAATTATATCATTCGCTTATCATCTCTCGAAAGTGAACCCGAAATGCCACATCTTAATGGTTCATGGTTTGATACTTTTACCTTTCGTTAAATGCCAAACCCAGAGTTTGAAAAGGTCACTTTTTGAAATCGAAGATTAGTTGAAGATAAAGTATAATAATTTGCTTGGAACGGATTGTTGAAAGATCCTGATGCATAGCAAAAATTACTAGCAAGCGCTTGAGCAAAACGTTATCCTGCCTCAGGAATTTTATTTACATGGTTGTGAGAAGTCAGTAATGGATATTTGAAAAAACTTATGAGTTTCTTGAAGGTGAGCGATCGCCTGTTGTGGGGTAAAGCGCTGGTTGAAGTATTGTCGCCACGGAAAGCGAATTTGCTCCGGCTCAATGTCTAGGTTTTGGGTTAGAAGTTCAACAAAGGTTCGCTCCCATTTGTCGCGGTTCATGATGCCTCCTGTGGGGTGAGATGGCTCACCCCCAATGTTGGTGACTATGGCCTCTTCAATGGCGATCTCCTGGTTGTTGTTTTTCCTGCCGCTTGCTTGGCCTTCGCTTTTGGCTGAGCGTTCGCCTTCTTTGCCGTGGCTCTGGGCTTGTTCGCTGTAGCAGCTTTCTGCCTTGCCTTCGGTGCTAGGGTAGCGACGGGTTCTGCTCCTGGTGCGAGCATCAATAGTGTGCGCTGTGGCGGTAGGTAGGTGATTGGAGGATTCCAACTTTGTGTAAAGGCTGGCGTTGGATCGGTGCAGGGAAGTGGCTCTGCCCAGAAATCGGGGATGACCTCGCAAGTAACTTCTTCTTTCAGTTCTGAGTTGAAAGCGATCGCGTTTCCGTCTGTCAATGGCAACTCGCTGGATAGTTCTGAAGAGTAGGCAGAATCAGACCAGGTACGAGACTGCACATATAGCGAGTAGGTTGACTCTGCGATCTGATAGACCCAAGCGAACACAGTAATCGTTGTGTCTAGCGTGTTCTGGATGTCTTTCTGAGCCTTGATTGCGTAGTAGCGTTGGGCGTTCTTAGAAGTCAGTTCGTGATAGGCGGCAGATAAGGCAGCTTGAAAGGGGTTGTATGTGGCGTACATGATTTTTGTTCCTTGCTGTAGCGACGCAATTGGAAGTTGTAGAGCATCAATTGCAGTATGAGTATGATAATACTTTCTCTTGGAAGTAAATGCAATTCCTCTCGCAATGCGATCACCTGAACTCTACAAGCAATGCATTTGTAGCATTGGGGTTCAGCTATCAATCGAAATGTGCATCCTGCCGTCTAAAGTCTTGGCTCAGAGGCGGAAAGGAAGCTCCCAAGTATACCAGTGACTTTCGTAGTCTGCGGCAACTGAATTGTTAGGGCGTTCTTTGAATAATTCCAAGTTTAAGCATCAATTCATCAAAACAATCTAATTCGGATCGTCCCGCCGTATCGATGATGATCCGATCTTTCGACCAATTGTGATACTCGTGTTCTTCAACGTCTTGCCAGGTGGGCAGTTTAAGTCCTCGGATGGTTGAACTCCGAGACTCGATTCGATAACGATGTTCGCGAATGTTTGAGCATAGTATTTCGATGTTGATAAATTCACAGCGGCAATCCTGGGCAACCTGTTCCCATTCCCCTCTTGTGAGTTCAAGCGGATTGCATGAATCAGCGACCACATTGAGTCCCAACCGAAGGTTATCAGCGGCAATCCTATATGCCAATCGGTATCCTTCACCTTCAACTTTCAGACCACACAGGTCACGCAGCGATTGTTCAATCGTGTCAATTCTTAGGTGTGTAGCGTAAATGCTTTGAGCAAGTTTTTGAGAAAGCGTTGTTTTTCCTGTTCCCGGCAGTCCTGCAAATATAAAGAGTGTTGCCATGTAAAAAATGAGTTCCTAGTTGTGAATAACCCTGACGTCTTATATCCTGATTAGCGTGAAACTGTCACGTTCACAACTGTGGCAGACCAAGATAGTGAAACATGATCGCCCTTTTGACTCGATGCTGTTCCATGCCAACGATTTTGTAATCGCTGCTGTCATCCTGCTGTCAGGAAGTTTGGTGGGGTGCGTCCAGTCTCGTCCCGATCAATCTACGATATCAAGCTTTTATCGAGCAGTTACTCAGCACATTCAGGAACACTCTGAATTTGGATATTCTGAGGCCGAGGTTTACCTTACATTCTTGTCTCATATTCCCAATGAGGTTGTGTACGAATTTGGCGATCGCACTTGCGAAACGTTACGTCGAGGGGGTAGTAGCAAACAAATTGCAGATACAATTCAAGCTCGGTTTTCTCGTGATGAT
>DATNQK010000650.1:0-6828 GCA_036704065.1 Stenomitos sp. | reverse complement strand
GTGGGTGATCGAGTAACGGTTGCCGAGCCGGACTGGCAAGGTCAACGGGGTGCGATCGCCGAAGTATGGCCTCGGCACAATCAACTGGAGCGTCCACCTGTTGCGAATGTGGATCAAGCGTTGTTGGTCTGTTCCCTCACGGATCCGCCGCTCAATGTGCATCAGATCAGTCGATTCTTGGTGGCCTTAGAAAGTGCAGGGTTGAAGGTGTTGCCTTGCTTAAGTAAAGCCGATTTGCTGCCTGTCGAAGACCAGCAGGCTTGGTGCGATCGCCTGCGGGATTGGGGCTATCAACCGACCGTCATTAGTGTTTACGCAGGCACTGGTTTGTCCGCGCTTCAAGCACAATTGCAGAACTGCACCACGGTTTTAGCGGGGCCGTCCGGGGTTGGTAAATCTAGTTTTTTGCAGGTTATGGCTCCGAGTGTGGAGGTGCGCGTAGGGTCTATTTCTGAGCGCTGGCGACGGGGAAAACATACCACTCGCCATGTCGAGTTATTCGAACTCCCCAGCGGCGGCTTCCTGGCCGATACCCCAGGGTTTAACCAACCCACGTTGACCTGTCGCCCAGAACAGCTGATCGAGTGCTTTCCAGAAGGTCGGATGCGCTTGGCCGATCATCACTGTCAGTTTAAGGATTGTCTGCACCGCGATGAACCCAACTGCGTGGTTCGTGGTTCATGGGAACGCTACGACCATTACCTCACGTTTCTCGAAGAGGCGATCACCTACCAAACCCAGCTGCAACAATCCAAAAATCCAGAAGCGAAAACCAAGCGCAAATATACCGCCAGCGGCACCGTTAGCGATGAGCCGTTGCTCGACTTCAAACGCCATCGCCGCACCGCTCGTCGCACCCAACTCCAATCCCTAGAGCAACTCTACGAAGAGACTGAAGAGTAGAAGCGTAACGATTGTGCCTAGGTCTATGTTGCGGTCAGATTGGCAAGGCGATCACGAATGGCCAGTAGATTTTGGGGCAGATCTTTTTTCAACCGTTGTTCAATGGCAATGACGGGCATGGTGACCTTCGGCCAGACCTCTAAGCAGTAGGTTAACCGTGTTTCCTGCTCTGGAGGGGACATCAACGGTTGCAGCAACCAAGCACCGGAAAAGCCTTTAAAGTCGCCTTCCACCATCGAAAAGCGCAAGGCCGAGGGGAATTCCTCGGTCATGTCTAAGACCACCCTTGCCGAAAAGGTCACCACCCGTAAATTTTGCACCCCGACCTGCTCCAGGCGGATGCCACCCTCGGGATGGGGCAGGAGGCAGCTTTTCTCAAGATTAGGGATGAAGTCTGCGAGGGCTTCGTAGTCTGTTAATACTCCCCAGACTTGTTCTAGGGAATAGGGCAAGTCGATCCATGCTTCGATCCGACGCTGCCGACCTTCTATTTTAGAGACGGTCAGGCTAACATCGGTGCTTTGGTCGGTAGACGTCTCAAGGGGAGGGGTGTCCGAATCCATTGGGGCAGCCAGGAAAATTTCAAAACAAGCCTAATAAACTAGGGTAAGACAAAGCGGATGCACGTTAACGGTTTAAACTCGATCCGCAACGTTGATCTCTAGTCTTCCCCCTTGCACGGTAAAGCCAGCGCCATGGTTGTCTCCTCTTCTTCCGCACCACCCCTGCTGCGTCTATTGCGTTACAGTCGTCCGTTTCAGCGTGAAATTTGGCTGGCCAGTTTGTGTTCAGTCTTGAATAAGATCTTTGACCTCGCACCCCCTGCGTTAATTGGGATGGCTGTGGATGCGGTGGTGCAAAAGGATCAGTCGGCATTAGGTCGTTGGGGGCTGATCGATGTGACCCAGCAGCTGCTTGTCATTTGTGGGCTGTCGATTCTGATTTGGGGCCTCGAATCCGTGTTTGAGTACTGCTATGCGCGACTGTGGCGCAATTTAGCCCAAACGATTCAGCATTACCTGCGCCTAGATGCCTATGGCCATTTGCAAAATTTAGAGATGGCCTTTTTTGAAGGGCAGAGTACAGGCGGATTGATGTCTGTCTTAAGCGACGACATTAACCAACTGGAGCGCTTTTTGGATGGTGGTGCCAATGAAGTCATTCAAGTCATTACCACAGTCATTATCATCGGTGGGGCGTTTTTTATCCTCGCCCCGAGTGTGGCGTGGGTTGCAGTGTTGCCCATGCCTTTCATTATTTGGGGTGCGATCGCGTTCCAAAAGCACCTCGCACCTCGCTATAGCAAGGTGCGTGAACGCGTGAGTTTCCTCAACAGCCGCCTTGCCAATAACTTAGGCGGTATTACCACCATTAAAAGCTTTGCCACTGAGGCTTTAGAAAGCGAGCAGGTACGCCGAGATAGTGAAGCCTATCGCCAGAGCAACCAAGCGGCGATCGCCCTCAGTGCTGCCTTTATCCCGATGATCCGCATCCTGATTTTATTTGCGTTCTTAGCGACCTTAGGGGGCGGTGGATTGCAGGTAATGGCCGGTAACCTAACGGCAGGGACCTATAGCGTTTTGATTTACCTCATCCAACGCTTGCTCTGGCCCCTCACACGCCTAGGTGAAACCCTGGACCAGTATCAGCGTGCTATGGCCTCGACACAGCGGGTGATGGGGCTGCTGGATACACCCGTTGCCATTCGGTCTGGGGCTGTGCGTCTGCCTCGCGAAACGGTGCAAGGCA
Source organism: Stenomitos sp. (assembly GCA_036704065.1). Classification (GTDB taxonomy): domain Bacteria; phylum Cyanobacteriota; class Cyanobacteriia; order Thermosynechococcales; family Thermosynechococcaceae; genus JAAURS01. The sequence continues at coordinate 4,176 of DATNQK010000650.1, read as the reverse complement.
CCCTTGTATTTGATGATGTTTCCTTTACCTATCCGAATGGGCAGACCGCGATTGACCATCTCACCCTCAAAATCCCTGCGGGTCAAACCATTGCCATCGTCGGGGCCACTGGGTCAGGCAAAAGTACCTTAGTTAAGCTTTTATTGCGGTTTTACGACATCCATGCGGGGCAAATTTGGGTGGATGGATATGCCCTTGACGAATTGGAATTGAGCGATTTACGACGTGCCATTGGCTTGGTGAGCCAAGATGTGTTTTTGTTTCACGGCACAGTTCGCGAGAATATTGCGTACGGTTGCCCAGAGGCCACCTTTGAAGATGTGGTATTGGCTGCCAAACATGCTGAAGCCGATGCGTTTATCCGACAACTGCCCCAAGGGTATGACACGATTGTGGGCGAACGGGGGCAAAAACTCTCGGGTGGGCAGCGCCAGCGTTTGGCGATCGCCCGTGCCTTGCTTAAAGACCCCCCGATCTTGATTCTCGACGAGGCGACCTCTGCCGTTGACAATGAAACCGAAGCAGCCATCCAGAAATCGTTAGACTACATCACTGCCAACCGCACAACCGTGGCGATCGCCCATCGCCTTTCTACCATCCGCCATGCAGACTGTATCTATGTGATGGAACAGGGCAAGACCATTGAACAAGGTACCCACGAGGAACTGCTCGCCCTTAGCGGAACCTATGCCCAACTCTGGCGGGTACAGACAGGGCAACGCTAAATGCTAATAACCAGTCCATCAGTCGTTATACCAAAATCTCGTAAGTCACCTTGTCAGCGCCATTCTTGGACTGCTTTAGCAGCAAAGCGGATTGCTCTAGCAAGGTTTCTAAGGTATCCGGCATCTCTAAGGCCGTTACAACAGCAACATGATAAACCAAAGGCACGGACTGCCCAGCGAGGATCTCTTTAAGCTGGGACTGAATGCGAGAAAATACCGTCTGCGCTTGATTGTCATTGGTTTGTGGCAACAGAACTGCAAACTCATCGTTGCCTAAACGCGCCACTACATCATTGGAGCGCAATGATTGGCTCAATTGGTCTACAAACTGATACAACACTTCGTCAGTGGCTTGATATCCCAAACGGTCATTGAGCTGTTTCAAGTTGTCAAGGCCAATATAGGCCAATGTTAAAGGGAAGCGATAGCGCTCGGCTCGATAAAATTCAGCCTCCAACAGTTCCAAAAAGAAATGTCGATTGACAGCACCTGTGACCGCATCAATTCGAGACAGTTGCTTTTCTATTTCGCTGGCAATTTTGAGGTTATGCAGCAAATCTGCAATGAAGATTCCTACCGCACCAAGGATGGCTCCATTCCAAACAGAGGGGAAGAGTTCGAGTCCGGCATGGTCAGTTTGGATCTGAATCAAGCAGACAACAGCTGCACTTAATAGGGCAGTAATTCCTCCCATGCATCCCCCCACAAACCAAGTCATCAGGGCGATTGGAATCAGGTATAACGGCCAAAGCCACAGATCAGATGTAACCGCGTAATCGAGAATGCTAATCCCAATGAACAAGCCAAAACTAAGCGCAATCAAAACTGTTCTAGGAAGCGTTTCCAATCCAACAATGATTCTCTTCATGAAATCCGCTTGAAACATGTTTACTTATCCCCGCCAGAATTAGGGCGATCACGCCTATTTACGTACTCTAATGGTTCCCAAAGTTTTGAATTGTCGGGCCATTGTCCCTGAATCAGAGAATATCAGACCAAGAGAACCTCTTAGGAGAATGCTCAAGTAATATTTAACATGGCGAAAATGGTTTCTAAAGACCTGAAAGGTATATCCCTCAATCTTTACTTCAGGATTTTGATTCAGAGAATGAAGACCAACAGGTCTGAAGTTCCCCTGCTAGAATTTCGCTAATGTCCTGGCTGCTGTACTGGGTGATTCTTTGAGCGTATGTCTATGACCGATCCTGTGTTAGCTGTGAATGATTTACAGGTGCATTTCCGGGCAGAGGGTGTGCAAGTTCAGGCGGTTGATGGCGTTTCTTTCACGCTCAATCGGGGTCAAACGCTGGGAATTGTAGGTGAGTCGGGTTCAGGAAAATCGGTGACAGCCTTATCTGTGTTAGGGCTTGTGCCTAGCCCTGGACAAATTACGAAGGGTGAGGTTTGGTTTCGTGACCCAGCGGTAAGTGGTACGGACGCACCGATTAATTTATTAACGCTGTCGGAACCAGCCATGCGCCAGTACCGAGGTGGGCGCATCTCAATGATTTTCCAGGAGCCTATGAGTTCCCTCAACCCAGTCTTTACCTGTGGGTATCAGTTGATTGAGGCACTACGGCTGCACCAAAACCTCTCCGAGCCAGATGCTCGGCGCTGGGCAATCGCCTTGCTGCAGGAAGTAAAGTTGATTCCCTCCGATGGCGAGTTAAAGCAACAGCTTTTGGATGAAGCTGACGACCAAGGAATTGTTCTTACAGAACGCCTGCTTCTTGCACAGCTCAGCGAACGGAAGCACTCTTTTTTAGAGCGGTATCCCCATGAGCTCTCAGGCGGCCAGATCCAACGTGTCATGATTGCGATGGCCATCTCTTGCAATCCAGCGATCTTGATTGCAGATGAACCGACCACTGCGCTAGATGTCACAGTCCAGGCACGGATTTTGAGCTTGCTCAAGGATTTGCGCGATCAGCGCGGTATGTCTATTATTTTTGTCACCCATGACTTAGGGATTATTGCGGATATTGCCGATACTGTTGCCGTCATGTACCAAGGCAAAATTGTTGAGTACGGCCCGATTGACCAAATTTTTAATCATCCTACGCATCCCTACACCCGTGGTTTGTTGGCATGCCGTCCCCAACCTACACAGCGGCTCAAGTATCTCCCCACCGTGGCAGATTTCATGGAAACGGTACTCGATCCGCAGGGACGGGCCATCACTCAAGCGAAGTCTGCTGACCCTTCTTTGAAGCCACTGACTGTATCGGCTGCAGCACAGCAAGCACGCATAGACGAATTGCTGCGTCATCCACCGCTCGTGGAAGTTGATAATCTACAAGTCTTTTTTCCCGTTCGGGGTGGGCTACTGCGACAAGCGAGGCGGTATATTCCGGCTGTCAATGGTGTATCGTTCCACATTTATCCAGGCGAAACACTGGGCCTTGTGGGAGAGTCTGGCTGCGGTAAGACGACACTAGGACGTGCCCTCGTGCGATTGAATGAGCCGACAGGTGGAACTATTCGTTTTGAGGGACAAGGCATCACGCACCTCAAGGGACAAGCCTTGCGCCGATTGCGTCAAAATCTGCAAATTGTGTTCCAAGATCCGTTGAGTGCTCTAAACCCACGCATGAGTATTGGGGCAGCGGTGATGGAGCCGATGCAGTTGTTTGCTAAGGTGGGTGGTCTCCGTCGTGATTTTCGCGATCGCGCTGTGTACTTATTGGAACGCGTTGGATTGCACCCCAATGACATGCGGCGTTATCCCCATGAGTTTTCTGGTGGACAGCGACAGCGTATCTGTATTGCCCGCGCACTTGCCCTCAATCCCAAATTTATTGTGTGCGACGAATCTGTTTCAGCCTTAGATGTTTCTGTTCAAGCACAGGTCTTAAACTTGCTGAAAGAACTGCAGCATGAATTTAACTTGACGTACTTGTTCATTTCTCACGATTTAAGCGTCGTGAAGTTCATGAGCGATCGCATCATGGTCATGAACCAAGGCAAGATCGAAGAAATAGGCACAGCAGAAACCATCTACGAACAACCGCAGCAAGTCTACACCCAACAACTGATCGCGGCCATCCCCTCCGGGGTTCTGTCTTAAGCAGCGTGGAAGTGTTTCCTTCCCTTTGCCTACACCCCTCTAGCGCAGTCGCGTTTTGAGACTGACCTATTGCTCTTGGTGCAACAGTGGATGCAACGGTGGAGGCTACAAAAATCGCGTGATAGACTTGAAATCAGCCCAGTCTGTGCCAGAAAGACTCAGTTCCCTGGCACAACGCCGAGTTGGAAAGAGTAATTCGCTGAAGCATCCTGACACGCTACTGCAAGAGCCCCTATTTTCATGGATAACGCCAGCCTGATTCGTTCCTTTGTGGAAAGTGTGATCGCAGGTAAAAGTGCATTTTTAGCCAATGCTGAGCTTCGTGTTGAGCCTGTTGGGCATAGTTTGCAGTTGTGGGCCAAGCAGGAAGGCATGATCTCTAGC
>DATNQK010000649.1:0-4237 GCA_036704065.1 Stenomitos sp. | reverse complement strand
CCTAAGTTGAGGGCGACAGGCTCATCCACCTTCATCACCACATGCACGATATACCCCAGGAAACTGAGGATCTTGGCTAAGCAGCACTCAAACTTGCGAGCGCCCACCGACAGCAGCCCAGGTCGTGTTGCTGTTTCGCCTAGCTCCCAATAAACGCGATCGCCTGTGGTGGGGTCGTCATAGGCAACCAGACACGCATCTAAGCCCTCTGCGTCCAAGCTAAAATCCTCTAGCCTGGACTCATAAGTGGCTTGGGTCAGCACTCTCATGGCTGGAGGGATGAGGAAATAGCCTTCCTCGATGGGGCAAGGGTATACCCCAGATTCATAGCAGGCCAATACTTTGCCGCCACTGGTGCCTCCATCGAAGGCAACCCTGAGGTCAAAGGGTCTTTGTTCAATCGCAGTCAGTTCGTTCTTGGACATCGCGAATACCAAATTCGTTATAGCTGTTATGGCAATGCAATCGAAAAAGCGAACATTTGTTCTCAAAGCCTTGTGCAACAAGGATCTTTGTTCAATCGCCATCAGTTCGTTTTTGGACATCGCAAAGACCAAACTCGTTATGACTGTTGTGGCAATGCAACTTAAAAAGCGAACATTTATCTCAAAATCCTGCCTATCAACACCTCAACGAGCCACGACCCCCTAGACCCAACTCGACACACATCAAAAAAGTCACTTTTTGGGGTCGTGGGGAATTGTGGCGTCTGAGTGGGGAGCAATGGCATTGAATGGCATTCCCTTGGAAACTACGTGGGGAAATCTGGCGTTTGTAAACCACGACTTTTTTGAGGTGCCCAAAAAGCTGATTTATTCTGTTTTTCAGCCCGTTTTCTATCCCAAAATGGAGAGAGGAAGTGGGTACACACCACCCGCCACAAAAAGTTTGCGCACGCGGGGCGATTTTTGGGCCAAATCTAAAGCAAATCTAAATCGCGATCTGATCAATCAAGTCCTTATTTTCTCTTGTCATAGGAAAAAGGGAGGTGATGAGGTTTCGTGCTGAGTATCAACACGATTAAATCTGGCAGTCAGGAGAAGGAAGAGTATTACACCGAGGATGAGTCACTCACTGATGAGCCGGAAAATTATTACGCCGATGAAGAAACCCCGTCCCCCTCAAATCCCTTAACCCGTTCGCAATGGCATGGGAAGGGGGCAATTGCCCTTGGACTTGAAGGCGAAGTGCAACGTGAAGACTTCAAAGCAGTTTTCTACGGTGGCAAACCAGGCTCAGTAGAGCGCATCCGATGGGACAAGCAAAATCCTGAAGACCAGGAGCGGTTGGCAGAGGACTTTACCTTTTCTGCACCGAAGAGTGTGGCGATCGCACTTCATCTCAATGGAGACCACCGATTGCATGAAGCTCACTTAGAGGCGGTTAAGGAAACCCTAGACCTCATCGAAAAACGCTATGCCACGACGAGGATTCAGGCTAATGGCAATCGCCAGCTCGTGCAGACGGGAAACCTAGCCATTGCTTTGATTAATCACCACACGTCGCGTTCTAAGGACATGCAACTGCACACCCATGCAGTCATCATGAATGGAACACAGGGGCCAGATGGAAAATGGCGCTCTTTGCAAAACGATGCCATGTCTGAACAGGGGACGATGGGCCATATCTACCGTCAGAAATTGGCGCTGAAAGTCCAAGCCTTGGGGTATGAGATTTACGAAACCAAGGATGCCTTTGAACTGAAAGGCTTATCGCGTGACGATATCGAAGTATTTAGCAAACGGACAGCCGCGATCGCCCGTGAGCTAGAGCGTCAAGGACTCGAAGCAACCTCTGACAATAAAGCCCGTGCTGTACTGACAAGCCGACGCGCCAAAGACCGGACGCAGACCCTTGAAGAACTTCAGCAGTCTTGGAGAGCAGAGGCTGAACTTAGCGGGATTGAAGCCCCGCAGCCTGAGCCAGCAGCGGTAACACCTCTACGCTTGGGAACGGCCAGGGCAGAGTTAGATAGTGCGATCACACACCTCTCAGAACGCAGTGCTGCCTTCAGTCGCGAAGATCTGTACCGGACGGTGTTCAGTCATATTCAAGCTTTTGAGGTTGCTGATCTTGACCGAGAGATTGCCCAGCATCCTGAGTTAGTCAAAACCAAAGATGCACGGTTGACCACGGTGGCGGCACTAAAACGGGAAAGTGCCACTGTGCGCGAATGGTTTAAAGGCCAAGGACAAGCCCAGGCGATCGCAGCTCACGAAAAGGCGATGTCTGAACTGAAAGGCACAGGGTTAAACGCCGGACAAGCTGAAGCGATCACCGGAGTGCTGGCAGCAACAGACCAACATCTGATAGTGCATGGTCTATCCGGTGTGGGTAAGACAACAGCCCTATGCGAACTAAAACACCAGATTGAGCAGTCAGGTCAGGCTATTGAGATTAAAGGGTTCAGCCCCACGATTGAAGCAGCGGAGGTCTTAAAAGCATCGTTAGGCATTGAAACCGCGACCGTTGAAAGCTTGGTACGCAGCAAACCATCTGCAAGAGCAAATCAGCTATGGATTGTGGATGAGGCAGGAATGGTCAGTGCTGACCAGCAGCTCGCTATGCTCAAACAAGCCAATGCAGTTGGGGCAAGAATTCTACTCGTGGGCGACCCGAAACAAAACCCCAGCGTCAAAGCCGGAAGCCCAATGCGCAGCCTGATCGCCCACGGTGCCACTACCTTCCGCATTGCTGATATCATCCGGCAACAGAATGCTGTCCAGAAACAAGCCGTTGAACTCATTGCCAATGACCGTCCCCAAGATGCCCTAAGTCTGTTGGTGGAGCATGACTATGTTCAAGAAATTGACGACCGCAGCCAGAGGGTTAGTGCGATCGCCCAAGACTATTTATCTTTAACGGATAAAGAACGTTCGCAAACCCTGATTGTGACGGGCACAAATGCAGAACGCAGAGCAATTGTGGCCGAGATTCGTACCGGATTTAGGGCAGAGGGACGCTTAGGTGATGACCATGAGGTTATGCAACTGAGCAGCCGCTACCTCACCCAAGAGCAAAAGCGCCGCATTGAAAGCTACCGCCAGGGCGACTACATCCAGCTCCTACGCGACTACAAATCCACTGCACTCCAGGCCCGAAAGCTCTATCGCGTAATGGGCCGCTCTGGAACTGAATTAGTTGTCGCTAGTGAAGGTGGCAGGCTCTACCGCTTTGACCCCAGCAAATACGCTGAAAAGGAGGTGTTCTCGACAGAACAGGCCGTCATTGCCATAGGCGATCGCCTACGTTGGACCGCGACAAACCGAGCAGCCGGACAAGTCAATGGTCGTGAATTTGAAGTCATGGCCATCAAGGGCGATCGCATGACGGTTCAAGACACCAAGGGCAATCGTCAAGATATCCCTTTGAGCCAACCGCTGCCTCTCGACAACGCAATGGTCGCCACGGCCTATCGTGCCCAAGGACGCACCGCTAATCGGGTGATTGTATCCGCCACTAATAACCCCACTAGCGCACGCGAACCTTTCTACGTCGAAGTCTCGCGCCAAACCCATTTCCTCAAAGTCTACGCCCAAGACTTAGAGCGATTACACCAGTGGGTCAACCGCAGTGTGACTCAAGCCAATCCCATTGAACTGATAGGAGAACCTCAACACTATGAAAACCGCAGAAATGACGACCTTAATGGACGCGATAGCCTACATCCAAGCAGACTTACGGGAACTGAAAGCCCAGAACACAGCACTTCAGGATCAGAATCGGGATCTGAGGATGTTACTCAACGGAGCGATGAGCACGATTCCCATAGTCGTGCGCAGCGAGATGCAGGACTTTCTCGACCAGTTCACCGAGACGTTGGAGAATCGGGAGCCGTCCCAGACCGCAGAGGCGATCCGAGAATTGGCAGGGGTACTCAAGGATCTGAAACAGCGGATCTCGGACTCGGAATTGATTCACGCGGATATGAACGCCCAGGTGAGCTACGCAGCGGAGGAGATTCGCAGCTTCGCGACTCGTCTATTCAACAGCCCACTGAACGACCAGATTCAGCAGACAGAAACATCAGACCAGCCGTAGAACGCCATGTTTATCAGGGGATGGAACAGGCGATCTCAGCCTTAGATAACCTGTTCGATTCAGAAAGGGTTCACTTGAGCGAGATCACCGCTGAGTTGGGAGAACTTGCATCCCAACTTCAGCAAGTGATCCCCGTTATCAGACAGCCTGCTCAATCGTACCGCAACCTCGACAAAGTAGTGGATGCGATCGCCAA
>DATNQK010000648.1:0-7771 GCA_036704065.1 Stenomitos sp. | reverse complement strand
GGTTCCTGCCAAATTAGACAACAAAGTCCGTCGTAAAGCGTTACCCACTGTTGTGCCTTGGCCGCGATCTAGCGGCTCAAGAACAAACTTGCCGTATTGACTGTAGTCTGCATCAATCGTCGATTCAATACATTCAACCTGAAATTGCGCCACGTGAAACCCTCTCTTCTTGCTTGCCTCAATGTGCCGTAACTGGCAATGAGCATCTGCTGATCTGTCTGAGACATGAAACTTTGAATTGGTGTTGCCTCAAACTCCACCCTTGTACCAGGGACTCTATTACACGCGTCTGCGTTTGGGTGGGCGGCAGCCGTTGTGAGGAATCGGCGTTACATCACGAATCAGGGTAATTTCAAGGCCAGCACCTTGAAGCGCACGAATGGCGGTTTCTCGGCCTGCACCGGGACCGCTGACCATCACTTCGATTTGGCGCATCCCTTGGTCGATTGCTCGACGCGCTGCACTTTCAGAGGCGGTCTGAGCTGCAAAAGGAGTTCCCTTCTTGGCGCCCTTAAAACCGCTGGAACCTGCAGAAGCCCAAGAAATGGTTTCTCCGCTGGCATCGGTGATGGTGACAATTGTGTTATTGAAGGTGGATTGAATGTGAGCTACGCCACTAGGAACGTTACGTTTTTGCTTGCGGCTAGAGGATCGTTTCGGTTGTTGCGCCATATCGGTAACTATTTGAAGCAGACTACGCTAATACTGGGACTGGAGACGAATTATTTCTTCGCTGCCTTCTTCTTGCCAGCGACGGTACGACGGCCGCCACGACGAGTTCTGGCATTGGTTCGGGTTCGCTGACCCCGAACAGGCAACCCTAAGCGATGACGACGACCACGATAGGTACCAATATCCATTAAACGTTTGATGTTCATGGATTCGAGACGACGCAAATCGCCTTCGACTTGATACTCTTCTACGGCAGTCCGCAGGGACACTACGTCAGCGTCGGTTAAATCTTTAATACGCGTATCTGGATTGACACCTGTTTTCGCGAGGATGGCGTGCGATCGCGACAATCCAATTCCATAAATGTAGGTCAGACCTATTTCAACACGTTTGTCCCGTGGAAGGTCAACTCCGGCAATACGTGCCACGCTATGCTGTTCTCCTTTACAGATACTTACTTTGAGGGACGAAGAAACATCCGATCACTCAATTCTTGGAATAAGTAATGGACTTACCCCTGCCGTTGCTTGTGCTTGGGGTTTGAGCAAATCACCATTACTCGACCGCGCCGACGGATGACGCGACACTTTTCGCAAATTTTGCGGACAGACGCACGAACTTTCATGACGTTTTTTGACTCCAAACTCGTTATCTTAGCATCTTTTTTAGTGAAGTGGAATATAAAAGCGAGGGCGAAGGCCCACAGCATTCTATTTCTTGCGCAGACGATAGGTAATGCGGCCTTTGGTGAGGTCGTAGGGAGTCAGCTCAACCTTGACCCGATCTCCAGGCAAAATTTTGATGTAGTTACGTCGAATCTTGCCGGAGATATGGGCTAATACGTTGAACCCATTATCTAAATCAACGCGAAACATCGCGTTGGGGAGCGATTCGGTAACGGTCCCTTCCATCTCAATGGCATCTTGTTTAGACAATGGCAAAGTCCTCCTAGGACGGTATATGACAAAGCAGCCAGTCGGCAGCGCACACTAGGACCAGAGCCCTAGGCATGACCTTTAGGTCACCACAGATGCAACTGCTGCCTGAATTGCAGCAGTAACCGATTCAATCGAGCCACTGCCATCAATGTTGGCAAGTTGGTGACGCGCAGCATAAAAATCAATCAGCGGCGCAGTTTGTTCGGTATACACTTCTAGGCGACGCCGAATAACTTCTTCAGTATCGTCTTTGCGCCCACGACTTAACATCCGCTGCACCAGAAACTCGTCCGATACCTTCAGGTTAATCACTTGGTCAAGGGTTTGATGGATACTGGCCAATAGCTCGTCAAGAGCATGAGCTTGAGGAACGGTACGGGGAAAACCGTCTAGAATCCAGCCAGAAGCACAGTCAGGCTCGACCAAGCGCTCTCGAATCATATCGATCACAACTGCGTCGGGCACCAGTTCACCTTTGTCTAGGTAGACCTGAGCTTTCATGCCAACGGGTGTTTGGTTGGCGATCGCAGCGCGAAAAATATCACCTGTCGAGACATGGGGTGCCTCGAATTGCTTCGAAAGTTCAACCGCTTGTGTGCCTTTGCCAGCTCCAGGAGGACCAAACAGAATTATACGTACCACTATTCCTTCACCATTCCTTCGTACCGCTGTGAAATCACATAGGTTTGAATTTGCTTCGCAGTATCAATAGCAACCCCTACCAAAATCAGCAAGGAAGTTGCACCCAAACCTTGAAAAGTTGTCACCCGAGTCGCACTTTCAACCGCAGTCGGAACAATCGCGATAAATCCTAAAAAGACCGCACCCAATAAAGTCAGTCGATTTAAGACTCGCTCAATATAATCCGTCGTGGCTCGCCCAGGACGAATGCCTGGAATACTAGCTCCGCCTTTCTTAAGGTTTTGCGACACATCCACAGGGTTCATTACCAGGGACGAGTAGAAATAACTAAAGAAGACAATCAGCACTAAGTAAAACGAAACATACACCCAAGGAGTCGGGCCTGTGGGCGATAAATAGCTAGCAATTTGACTGACCGTAGGGTTTTTAGCAAAGTTAGCTGCCAAAGCACCGGGCAAAATCAAGACTGATGACGCAAAAATAATCGGCATCACGCCCCCTTGATTGAGACGCAAGGGCAAATAGCTAGTTTGCTCACGATACATCCGACGTCCCACTTGACGCCGCGCATACACAATAGGAATGCGCCGACTGCCTTCTTGGACAAACACAATGCCCACAATCATGAGCAAAAAGACCGCAATCAAAATGACGACACCACCAATGCTGCCGCCACTCTGAGCAAAGTCAATGGTTTGACTCAAGGAATTAGGTAAAACCGATACGATGCTGAGGAAAATCAAGAGCGATGCACCATTGCCAACGCCCCGCTCTGTAATCAGTTCGCTCACCCACATCACAAACATCGACCCAGCAGTGAGTCCTAGAGCCATCTGGGCAATAAACCAAGGCCCCGGATGATCAACCACTGAAACCAATGCCTGAGTTACTGGATCGGGACCCTTTGCATTGTTCACAAAGAGGGCGAACCCTAAGCTTTGGATAATGGCCCAGCCTAAGGCGACATAGCGGGTAATTTGCGAAATCTTGCGTCGACCAGCCTCGCCTTCATCCTTTTGGAGACGCTCTAGAGATGGTAGAGCTGCAGTTAACAACTGCATGATGATTGAGGCATTAATGTAGGGCAAAATACCCAAAGCGAAAATGCCTAAAGTTGAAAAGCCTCGACCAGAAAAATAGTCGAGGAATCCAAAAATCTGGTTGTTTTGCACAATTTGTGCAAATACTGGCCGATTGATGCCCGGAATCGGCAAATAAATTCCTAGTCGCACCAAGATCAGGAGACCGATTGTAATCAATACCCTGCTGCGCAGTCCCGCAGCCTGGGCCATCTGGGTAAAGGTTTCCTGAGCCGATGGCGTCTTACCTCGACTAACAACCATGAAGGGATATCCTCTTTCGTGTGAACATCGACAGCCCTGGATCGGCCTTGAAGGTGCCCAAACTAGACAACCTCAAAACTGCCGCCTGCCGCTTCTATTTTAGCGATGGCACCCTTGGTTGCAGCGGCTGCTTTTACTTTGAGCGCTACAGTCAACTCACCATCACCCAAAACTTTGAGCGGACCAGACTGAGCGGTCAAAATGCCAGCGTCTAGCAAGGAGGCCAAGGTCACCTCGCCATTCTTTGCCAAACCGTTGAGCTTGCCCACATTGATGATCGTATACTGCTTTTGATTCACCAGCGGAAAATGCTTCAGCTTGGGAACCCGACGATACAAAGGATTTTGACCCCCTTCAAAGCCCGGTCGTGTTGGACGACCTGAACGGGATTTTTGACCCCGCATCCCAAAACCGCAGCTTGCGCCTTGACCTGCAGCAATACCGCGACCCACACGACGAGGACGATGTTGCGACCCCTCCTTAGGTTGTACATCTTCTAATCTCATGATTTTTCGCTCCAGGCTACGATATAAACCCTAAACATTAACAAAGTGCCAGTAACGACTCGCCGCAACTGGCACCCCTCAAGGATGGACTGTCAAGGCTTTCAAGCTATCCGTACAACTGCTCAACCGAAAGCCCGCGTTCTTCAGCCACTTCCCCAAACGTGCGCAGCAGATCCAAGGCATTGATCACGGCACGCGCATTATTGAGCGGATTGCTAGACCCGAGTTGCTTGGCCAACACGTTTTTAACCCCTGCCATTTCTAGCACTGTACGCACAGCACCCCCGGCAATTACACCCGTCCCTGGTGCCGCAGGCCGCAGCATCACTTTTGCTGCACCGCCACGTCCTTCGATGGGGTGAGGAATGGAATTTGCTTTGGTCAACGGCACATCAACAAGCTGCTTTTTGCCGTCAGCAACGCCTTTTTTAACAGCGCCGATTACGTCGCTGGCCTTACCAACACCGACGCCGACTTGGCCGCGTTCGTTGCCAACAATAACAATGGCTCGAAAGCTCAGCTTTTTACCGCCTTTGACAACCTTGGAAACCCGACGAATCTGCACAACCCGCTCTTGCCAGTTGCTCTCTTTTTCGCGGCTGCGATTACTTTTACGACGATTTGCCATAACTTGTTATATCCAGTTTTAGAACGCTAACCCTGCGGTTCTGGCTGCATCTGCCAGCGCTTTGACGCGCCCATGATACAGCTTACCGCCTCGATCAAATACAACGCTTTCAATGCCCTGTTGAATGGCGCGTTGGGCAATCAGCTTACCAACCTCTGCTGAGGCTTCGCAGGTTGCCGCGGAGGACACCTTATCCTTCACATCTGCATCTAACGTAGACGCCGATGCTAGGGTTTGGTGGCTCACATCGTCAATGAGTTGGGCATAGATGTGCTGGTTAGAGCGAAAAACTGCTAACCGAGGGCATTCGGAGGTACCGCTGACCTTGCGTCGCACACGTCGGTGACGGGCTTGAGTCGCTTCTTTACGAGTTGCTTTCATTATTTCTTACCTGCCTTACCCACTTTACGGCGGACAAATTCGCCAGAATACCGAATACCTTTACCTTTGTAGGGTTCGGGGGGACGCACGGCACGAATGCTAGCCGCAATGTTGCCCACGACCTCTTTATCGATGCCGCTCACAATAACGTTGGTGTTATTTTCAACTGCCAACTGCACTCCATCTGGAGGCTCAATGGTTACGGGGTGGCTGTAGCCGACGCTTAAGACTAAGTTTTTGCCTTGAACTTGAGCCCGATAACCTACCCCTTGAATTTCGAGGCGTTTTTGGAACCCTTGGGAAACACCTTCAACCATGTTGGCCACAAGGGTGCGGGAGAGACCATGACGCTGACGCGCGATGCGGGATTCATTCCGACGTGTCACGACAAGGGTGTCACTCTCTTGCTCAATGCTGACTTCAGATACCAAATTACGGGCTAATTCGCCCTTAGGACCCTTGACAGTAACAGTTTGACCTTCGATGGCAACAGTGACCTTGTTAGGGATAGGAATGGGGCGTTTACCAATACGAGACATCTCAATACTCCGTGTCAATTCTCTGAGGGGACTGTCTTACCAGACGTAGCAAAGGACTTCGCCACCTAACCCAGAACGACGCGCTTCGCGGTCTGTCATAATCCCGCTGGAGGTCGAAATGATGGCGATACCAATGCCGCCTAAGACGCGGGGCAAATCTTGCCGATTGGAATAAACACGGAGACCGGGCTTACTCACGCGCTTAAGGGTGTTAATGATGGGCTGACGGTTTTTGCCTCGATATTTGAGAGTAATCACCAGGCGTCGCTTAACCCCTTCGCCATCTTCTACAAAATCGGTGATGTACCCCTCAGACTTCAAAACAGTCGCAACGTTACGGGTCATCTTTGTAGAGGGAACTTCTGTTGTTTGATGCCGAGCAAGATTCGCGTTGCGAATTCGAGTCAACATATCGCCAATTGTGTCATTTGCCGCCATAGATACTCCTTAATGAACCGCCCCCTAAGATGTAATTCCTCTTATTGGTTAATTTTCACGGAATGGCATGCCTAAGGCTTTGAGCAGTGCACGCCCTTCTTCGTCGGTTTTAGCTGTAGTGATAATTGAGATGTCCATACCGCGAACCTGATCAACACTGTCGTAGCTCACTTCGGGGAAAATGAGCTGCTCTCGAATGCCTAAGGTATAGTTGCCACGACCATCGAAACTCTTGGGGCTAACGCCTCTAAAGTCGCGGATGCGGGGAAGTGATAGGTTGATGAGTCGATCTAAAAAGGCATACATGCGATCGCGACGCAGGGTCACCATAATACCGACGGGCATCCCTTTACGAATCTTGAATCCGGCGATCGCCTTTTTAGCACGAGTCACCACTGGACGCTGACCGGTAATAATGGCAATCTCATTCAGCGAAGCCTCGAGTGCTTTTGCATTCTGGGCTGCCTCACCCATCCCTCGGTTAACCGTCACCTTGACGATTTTAGGGACTTCATGAATGTTGCTGTAGTTAAACTGCTCCCGCAATTTGGCAACGACAACATCGTTATATTGCTGTTTAAGACGAGTAGCCATATTGTTTTCCTTTAAAAACCCTGGGCTTGGTCAGGGAGTAACGTGAACATCCATCAACAAACCGACGCAAACAAAACCAACCGTTTCGAAATTAATCGATGATTTCGCCAGTTTTCTTCAACATTCGCACCTTACGACCATCTTTGTTGAGGGTATAGCAGATGCGACTTGCTACATTTTGCTTGGTGGAGTAGAGCATCACCTTAGAGCTATGAATCGGAAATTCTTGAGTTTGAATTTGGCCCGACTCACCCTCTTGCTGCGGCTTGATATGCTTGGTTTTGAGGTTGACGCCTTTGACAACGACTTGGCTCTTTTTCGGAATTACCCTTAAAACTTCGCCAACTTTTGCTTTGTCTTTACCAGAAATAACCTGAACCGTGTCGCCCTTTTTAACATGCATGTTATGGACAACTGAGGCCTGCTGCGATTTGGTCATCTAGAGTACCTCCGGTGCCAAAGAAACAATTTTGGTAAAGTTTTTATCGCGTAATTCGCGAGCCACAGGCCCAAATACCCGAGTCCCTCTGGGGTTGCCATCCGCGTTAATCAGGACAGCTGCGTTGTCATCAAAACGAATGGTCATACCGCTTTCGCGACGGATTGACTTCCGCGTCCGGACAATTACTGCCCTCACCACGTCAGATTTTTTGACGGGCATATTCGGGCTTGCATCTTTAACTGTGGCAATGATGACGTCGCCGACACCGCCATAGCGACGGTTACCACCGCCTAGGACTCGAATACACAGCAGCTTTTTAGCTCCGCTGTTGTCTGCGACATTCAGATAGGTTTCTTGTTGAATCATGACCGTAACACCTAGGCTTGAGTAGCACTCACAAGAATCTCAGCAACGGTCCAACGCTTGGTCCGACTTAAGGGACGCGTTTCGCTAATGCGGACGCGATCGCCAACATGACAAGTATTTTCTTCGTCATGGACCTTATATCGGCGCGTTTTGACAACAATCTTGCCGTATTTGGGATGGGGGGCTCTGTTTTCGACTGCCACAACGACCGTCTTATTCATCTTGTCGCTGACGACAACACCCACTCGTTCTTTAACCGCCATTAGCGTATAGCTCCTAGCA
>DATNQK010000647.1:0-2418 GCA_036704065.1 Stenomitos sp. | reverse complement strand
AATCTTCAACGGCCTGGAATTCAGGATCCTCTGGCTCAAGTTCCTCAGGGTCTTCTCAATCCTATAGCGCCAATCCAGCACCGCCTCCAGCTTCGCAACCGGATAACGCACCTCTTTGGGGTGGGGGCGGTGGTGGTTCCTCGCAGCAAGCTGCGCCGCCACCGAGCAGTAGTGGTGGGGGTGGCGGTTCAGCTCAAGAACCGTTGTGGTAAGTTGTGCCATCTCACCCAATTCAGGTGGTTGCTAGGAACCTAATCCGATGACTTGCTTTTTGGCAGGGCAAGCATCGGATAGCAAGTAGTGCGTCAGGGCTGAAGTCTTAAGGGCGGTCTCTACCGGAATTCCCCAACTAGAGTGGGATAGGACGGGGAACAGCGCTGCGTTGGGTTTGGAACCATCCTGAAAAATATAGGGGTCGCCCCAAAGAGGTTCTTGATGCATGCCATTAATGGCAATAACCTCGCCCTTGGCGTTCAATACGGGGCCACCGCTCATCCCTTTCTCGATGTTATTGGAATATCCCACCTGATAGCCGCCTTCAAAGGCTTTCGGAGAGATGAGGGAAATTGCGCCTGTTGTGAATTTAAAGCCTTTCGTGGATGTTTCATTAAGGGGTAACGGAAACCCTGCGGCAAAGACTGGGGTGCCCTTGCTAAGTTGCAAAGAGCATCCAAGCTTGGCGACGGGGTATTCAGCCGTTGCCGTATTGGTAAATTGCAGCATCCCCAAGTCGTTTTTGCCAAACCCACTCTGAATCGCACGCTGCGCATTGAACGTTTTGCCATCAGAGGTCTGGATAATGTAGCGATCGCCAATCCAAAGCACATGCTGATTAGTGAGCACCGTATACATTTTTCCTTGCTGCCGAATCAGAATGCCAGACCCCCAATTGTCGTCCGACATCACCTTAACCGTAATGGCCCTTGCATAGCGCTGTAAGCTTTGAAGATTGTTAGGTGTAAGGGCAACGCCTGAACGGGAGGATTGTGGGGACTGTTCTGTGGGTGCATTATCCACGGCAGAGACTGAAGTGGGGCTGCCTAAACAAGAAGAAAGACTCCCTAGAGCTGCACAAAGAACTGCTAAAACCCCGTTAAAGCGCATATGCAAGGCCTTGTAACGCATGGAAGAAGTGGCTGATCTAGCAAAGCACCTAGACGCTGCTGTTTTTAGTATTGTTTCGAGACGCTAAAGATCGAACAGCGATCACAAAAATTTGTAGATAAACTCGTAAATAAAATGAGCTGCCGAAAGAACTCGGCAGTGTTTTATGCGGCTTAACAGGGAGAGGGATAAAATTTTGCAACTTTGCCAAGGTCCTTATCCAAGTAAAAAGGCAAGGGGAAGCAACACAGCGTATCAAAAATTGAGATATTTGTATCTCCTACCAAAGAGGTTTCGTGGAGCCTCCGACAGGCTGACTCGGAACCGTGGGAATAGAGGGATGTGATTGATGCATCACAGGGGCAGGCGCTATTACTCCAGTTGGTGTAGAGGAAAGTTCTTTGTCATTACTGAAGGCATTCGTGACCACATCCTGAACACCTACGTAACCAGGCTCACTCGTGCTGCCGCTTGAACTTTCATTGAGAGGGCCACTTGCACCTGTACGTAACTGCTCAAGGCGCAGCATGGTCAAAATAGGATCTTGAACCCCACGTTTGACGGTATATAGCAGCGTAGAACAGCTTGCTCCGCGACTTTCGGCAGCGCAAATGACAGGTTCGCCATTGGCAACGGTGGTCGTAAAGACAAAATTAGGATTTTTAATATACGCATCCTGAAACTTCTTCGATACAATTGCGCAACGTGTGGCAGGCGAATACCCTGATCCAGAGAAGTAGGAAGAGGTCCATCGAATCACGATCCGCGCGTTACCTGGCTTGCTCAAGGGCTCAACCATGGTTGCAGGTGTTCCCTTTGCATCTGAACCGCAGAAAAAGCGGACTGGCCCTCTTCCCTGCGCTTGGCTTGAAGGGACAAGCCCTAGCACTAGTCCTGAAAGTAAGGTCAGGCCAGTGAGGGATAAAGTCAAATTTTGGCGATTCACAGCGATGCTCCTCAAAGTTTCTTTCTAAAGAATAGATTAATCTACTTTCTTTTTATCAAGAAAGCTTTTTCTTGCAAATACTTACTTCCTAGAAGTATGTAATTTTCTTTCTTTCTCAAGATGCTGCTTGGGTTAAGCGTTGCAGAATATCTTGAGTCTGTTGATATTTTTGACTTTCACCTTGAGCCTTAAATAAGTCTAAAGCTTTGGAAAAATCGGCGATCGCATTCTCTTTTTGATTTAGCATTCCATAGGCCAACCCACGGTTAAAAAATGCTACTGCCAATCCAGAATTACGCTGAATCGCTGTTGTATAGCTGTCAATTGCATTTTTATAACTACCGCTGTTTGCAAACTGATTTCCGTTG
>DATNQK010000646.1:0-2981 GCA_036704065.1 Stenomitos sp. | reverse complement strand
GGTTGCCCCAACGGTTCGATTTTCGACAATTTCCACGGGTACGGGTAAGGCACCCCCGCGAAGTTGTACGGCTAAATCATTGGCCGACTGGGCTGTAAAGTTCCCTGAAATTTCGGCACTGCCGCCCGTAATCCCTAACTGGGCGTATTTGATATCAACGCCTGCAGCGCTAATCAACCGATTGTCTAAGAAAATCCCCAGGCTGCGACCTGTGCCAGCAATCTCTTTGGTTAAGTCGGCGAAAAGCTCGCCCCCTTTACCGTCAAATTGAATGCCAATCGCCCAGCTCTTGGAATTAACCGAGACAGGTTGAGCAAAGGCATCTTTAAGATTGGCACCAGTCAATCGAGTGGGCTCATAAGCGTTGGCGATCTGTGCTTGGGCGCCTTTGATTTTTTCTTGCAGCTGGTCAATTTTTTGTTTGTCTTGCTTTTCGTTTAATTGAGCCAGTTCTGCTTGGAGGATGGCTTCCGATTGCCGAGCCGTCGAGAGTTCGACGTCTGTGTTGGGTTTTTGCTTACGAAAATCTAATTGTGCGGTGCCACCCAAGACGCGCTCCGCTTGCTGTGGATCGTTGACGCCAGGTAGCTGCACAATGAGTTGATCTTTACCGGAGGACTGAACGAGGGCTTCAGACACCCCTAAGCCGTTAATACGGCCTTCGACGACTTTCTGTACACCCTCTAGGACTTGAGGGGTGATTTCCTTGACCTTATCAGTTGTTTTGACTTGGAGGGTGAGTTGCGATCCGCCGCGCAAATCCAATCCTAATCGAGTGGGGATTTGGTTAATCACAACTATGGCTCCAACGATCAGGAGCGCAATTAGAGCCAGTAAGAACCGTTGTTTAGCAATCACAAGACGCTCACCGTAACAATAGTAGGATCTTCCATGCTTTGACTGTACAGGCTGTTATGAACCCCGTTACTGGCATGGCTAGGGTCGCTAAATCTGCCGCGCCACCATTTTTTGCACAGCATCAACAATTGCGGCTGGCTGAACAATGGTCAGATTCTCTAGCGTTCCGTTATAGGGCGTAGGAATATCTTGAGAAGAAAGTCGAAGAACAGGACCGTCCAACTCGTCAAAGAAGCGGTCATTGATAGAGGCAACGAGTTCTGCTCCAATGCCGCCCGTCTTCATGCACTCTTCTACAATAATGACGCGGTGCGTTTTTTGAATCGATGCGCCAATCGTATCGAAGTCTAGGGGCTTTAACGAAATTAAGTCGATGATTTCTGGATCGTAACCTTGCTCGACGAGGGACTTTGCGGCCTGCACTACATGGTGTCGCATTCTGGAGTAGGTCAAGATGGTGACATCTTTGCCTGGACGTACCACTTCGGCTTTGTCAAGCGGCAGGGTATATTCGCCGTCGGGAATTTCTTCTTTCAGGTTGTACAACAGGACATGTTCGAAGAACAGGACTGGGTTGGGGTCACGAATGGCTGACTTGAGCAGACCTTTGGCATTGTAGGGGGTGGAGCAGGCCACAATTTTTAAGCCAGGTACCGCTTGGAAATAAGCTTCTAAACGCTGGGAGTGCTCTGCCCCAAGTTGGCGTCCCACACCACCAGGACCTCGAATCACAATCGGAATTTTATAGTTGCCGCCTGAGGTGTAACGCAGCATGCCTGCATTGTTGGAGATTTGGTTGAATGCCAACAACAGGAACCCCATGTTCATGCCTTCAATGATGGGTTTCAGTCCTGTCATGGCAGCGCCTACGGCCATTCCGGTAAAGCTATTTTCGGCAATGGGGGTGTCTAATACACGAAACTCGCCATATTTCTTGTAGAGTCCTCGTGTGACTTTATAGGACCCTCCATAATGCCCAACGTCTTCTCCCATGACCATTACCGTGGGGTCGTGGGCCATTTCTTCGTCAATTGCTGCCCGTAGTGCGTTAAAGAGGAGAACTTCAGCCATATCGCTTTATCGGATGTACTAAAGGATACGTTAGCAGATGAAGGATGCCATATTGCGATACCAACAAATGACCGCAGCCATCGAAATGTGACTGCGGTCATCTGGGAGCGAATGGAGTTGAAAGAATTGGCGATTCTAAGGAATGTTTTGGGCGATTGAACTTGGGCTACAAGTGCCTGCGATCGCAAAGGGAACCGTTTTGGTAAAGCCGAACGGCAAGCCTGGCTTTTGCACCTCAACGTGTAAATGAGGCCCGGAACTCCAGCCGGAGTTGCCACTGTAGCCGATGAGTTGACCTGTCTTGACGATGTCTCCTGATTTGATGGACACTCGATTGCGGAAGCCTTGCTGCAGGTGCAGATAGGCAGAGCGATAGCCGCCATCGTGCTCGATCATAATGTAGTTAAACTGCGAAATCTTGTCCGCGCCACCACCCGTATCGGGATAGCGATCTTGCACGCCAATCACGCGTCCAGTCCGCATTGCGTAGACGGGTGTGCCGATGCCAGCGGCTAAGTCGTAGGCATACTCCATTCTGCCGCGATGGGTGGTACCGCGAATCCCTTGGGATAAATAGCCGACGCCATTGAGTGGATGGCAAAATCCTGTCAGCGGCGATGCAACGGAAGGGGATGGATTAGCCGATAGCGGCGTCAAAAAGGCTTGTTCTGCACTCGGTGGTGTGAACCTTGGCAGTGCTGCGGTGGAGAATTGTGAACGCTGTTGTAGCGGATTGCCACCGCCTAGGTCTTCATGTTTGTTGCCCACTGTTGTTTGTGAGGGCTGAATGGCAACTGCTTCGGGTGCTATTACTTTTGGAACGATCGCAAATCCTGCACTCAAGGTCAGGAATAGAGCAGCAGCACCGTTGCGCCAGCGTTGTTCGTTGAGGGCTCGGTTCAGTTGGCGTTTTGTTACTGAACCTTGCTCAATCAGCACTTCCCCGAGTTTGAGGTGAGTTGTGCTCTGTTGTTGCAGCGCCTCTGCTAATTGTTGAGGCGTAATCAGCCCTTTTTGCAGCAGAACTTCGCCGACTCGAATTTTGTCCGTTT
>DATNQK010000645.1:0-5558 GCA_036704065.1 Stenomitos sp. | reverse complement strand
ATCGCCGCGATTGAAGATGCCTTTGAAGGAAAATTTGGGGCCGCTGGCAGCCGCGTGCTCATCGAAGAATATTTGAGTGGCCAAGAAGTATCGGTGCTAGCCCTCAGCGATGGTTTAAGCATTCGTCCCTTGGTACCCGCTCAAGACCACAAACGAATTGGGGAAGGCGACACTGGCCCTAATACTGGTGGCATGGGGGTTTATGCGCCGCTGCCCCTGGTTACACCCGCGTTAATGAGTCGCATTCAGGTGGAAGTTTTGGAGCCCGTGCTGCGCGAACTCCAAGCTCGTGGCATTGATTACCGGGGCATTCTCTACGCAGGCTTGATGATTACGCCCGATGGCGATCCAAAAGTGATTGAGTTCAATTGCCGCTTTGGCGATCCCGAAACACAAGCAATTCTGCCGTTGCTAGACACTCCCCTAGAAACCCTAGTCATGGCTTGTGCCAAGCAAACATTAAAAGAGGTAGGGCCTATTGCCTGGAAACCAGGGGTTTCCGCTTGCGTTGTATTGGCCGCAGGGGGATACCCTGGCGACTATAAAACCGGAGATCCGATTCAGGGCTTTGAGGCGGCAGCTGCAACGGGTGCCGTTGTGTTCCACGCTGGTACTCGTTTTCAGGACGGGCAAGTCTATACCGATGGAGGACGTGTCTTAGCCGTTAATGCCCTGGGCTTAAACTTTGACCAAGCCTTTGCCAATGCCTATAGGGCGATCGCCCAAATTTCGTTTGCCGATTGCTACTATCGCCGCGATATTGGCTATCGAGTTCGTCAGAGCGAAAGCAACAGCTAGAACTAAAACTCCAGCTTGACCCCTGCCTTCAAAGAAGTGAGGTCAAATTCGCTTAAGTCAACCCCCATATCCAGTTGGGGAGTGAGTATCGCGCCTGACTTCAAGGGTCTAGGTTTAAAAACTTGCTCATATTGGCGACGCACATTGCCAATAAAGGACCCAGACGAGCGCCCCTTGGCAGAGGTTTGGGTTCGGGCAACATGGGGCTCAAGAAAATTCAACGCCCGATCTACCCCCATCTGTACCAGGGCATCTTTGGCCGCCGACTCGGAGCCCGAAGTCCGTCGGCCAAAGGGACTCGCTGGCCAAACCACACTTTTCTGAAATACCGATTGAACGCCTTTGAGATCAGAGTTCCGAGGCTGACTGACAGGGGCAAAAAACTGTTCCCAGCTTTTACATTGCCCCTTGGCAGTACTTTGACAACAAGAACCAGACTTAGGTGTAACACCTTGGCTTGGTGGGCGAACCCCTACGCACATCGGCTGTGCACCACTGGCGCGTAAAAATTGTGAGGGTTGTGCTTTTGTGTTTGCTGGCAACACTGCCACACTTAAAAGTAAACCCAGTGTTGCCAGTCTTAATCTCATGCCCAAATTGAACCTCCAGCGGCCTCAGTAAGTGTGCTGATCTCCACCGACACCTCAGACTGGAGCACAAACCACTGGGTTGACCGCACAACTTCCCTTAAAAGGGAATGTCGTCATAGTTGGGCTCATAATCGGCAGGCTCGGGCATCGGATTCACCCGTGGCGACGGTACTGCTGGAGGCGCTGCCTTAGGTGCAGCAACCGCAGGACGAGTGGGTCGAGACTCTGCAGCAGGTACACTTGCAGGCGCACTTGCAGGGGTGCTAGCCATCCGTGGTGCATTTAAATCTGCTTGCACGCGATGAACGCGTGCAACAGTAAGCTCGGCTCGCTTTTCTTTAAAGCCTTCCGGTCGCTCTACCAGCGCCATAGTCAGCCGTCCCTCGAGAATCAGTTGATCGCCAGGGTGAAACTGTTCTTGAATTTGCTGTGCTAAGTTTCCCCACCCTACGACCTTAAGGGTTTCCATTGGATCTTCCGCTCGTAGGGCTGGGAATTGGACCGTCATCTCCGAAACTGCAGTCTGACCATCCTGCGTATAGCGAAGCTCAGGTGCATCCACCACTTCTGCCATCAATACACAGTTATTCATGAGTGTTCCCTATATCGCATCTCTATCTACTCTAGCTTGTCCATTCTCCATCTTTCCTGTATTTCAACTGCTTCCTTTACAAAAAATTAGGGGATTAATCTGGCAAGTATTGTGTCGTCTCAACGATGTTTGTACATCTATCTATTGAGGGTTTTATTGGCATTTTGAGGCCAAAGCAGCAGGCTACCATCTTGAGAGATGCCGCCTGACGAATAAGGCGTAAAGCGCCAATATTGATAGTATTTACTGAGAAAATTTTGTCCCAAAATGCCATCAACCCCTAACAGCTTAAGGATGGGTGACGATAGAATCACAACTTCTAAATTGCGTTGTTCTTGTTGTTGCAGTTTGAGAGAACTGATTTGGGTTCGCTCAGCAGGCTCTAATCCACAAAAGCCTAATATTTGAATGGGGTGGCGCGCACGCGCATCAAGATTTAAGCGGCTTGCCAAAGGTTGCGAAATAAAGGTGCCGTCGGCTCCGGTATCCAACAGCATGGTAAAGGGACCTTGACTATTGATGGTAACGGTTGCCAAAAAAACGCCCAGTTTCTGGCGCAATGGAATGGCAGAGGCCACCATTGAAGCGGGTAATGCCGTTGGGGCTGATAGCTGAAGAGTCTGAGCAGCAGGATTGAACTGTAAATCGAAGTGGTTGAGAATATCCATCCCCATTACACCCGAGAGTCCCTCTGGAATCGCTGTTTTCTCAAAACGCAGGGCACTGGCCCCACGAATTTCAACGGCATCCATCTTAAGGGTTGGCAACGCGTGCAGGGTGGCATTCATCGAAGCACATTCATTGCCAGCAACCGCAGAGGAGAGGCGATCGCTAGGAATCGTCGTCCCCGCCAGTTTCAGGGTCTCGACCGTCTCTTGAGACAACATACTGGTAGAAGCCCCTGTGTCGATTAAAAATCGACTGGGTAGGTAACTTAGCATTCCTACCGTTGTGAAAACCTGAGTTTGCTCAAGACGCTGAAGCGATAAAGTTGCCGCTCCTTTCACCCGAGGTTGAGGGACATCAAGCCCTTGCAGTTGCACAATCGCGCCAGCGTGGGGCAGAGAATGGCGCACCTCAGCCCGTGTGGGCCAGCAAAGGTTGCCTCCCATGAGCAGTAATGCAGTCATCCCACCTGCAAACCCCTGCAACCACTGAGGGCTTTTCCCGCAGAGCCGTAAAAACTGAAGCGCGTTATTCATAATCCTTGAGCGTTGCGTCAAAATAGATTCCGACCAATCCAAAGTTTTAATACAGATTGTGCCTTATATTCTGATCGCATCTGCTTAAGGAATTCATAATGGCAACAGAACGCATTTACCCCTTCGTTTTGGTCCTGTTTACTCGTTATTCCAGCAAAGCAAGATGATCGCTACTGAACTGAGCCCCAATACCACTCGTCATCATCAAATCGTTGTAGTAGGCGGCGGTGCCGCAGGGATTACCGTAACTGCCCAACTGTTGGCCCAACAGCGATCGCTCGATATTGCTATTCTTGAACCCTCCAAGCAGCATTACTATCAACCCGCTTGGACATTAGTCGCAGGCGGATGCATGCCATTTGAGGACACAGTTAAGTCCGAGCAATCCTGTATTCCGGCTGGCGCAACCTGGATTCAAGAGGCAGTCGCTCAATTTGAGCCCGATCAAAATAGCGTTGTTACGCAAGCTGGGACGCGCATCTCCTACGACTACCTCATCGTCTGCCCAGGCATTCAACTCGACTGGGAGAAAATTGCAGGACTCAAAGAAGCGCTCGGTAAAGATGGGGTCTGTAGCAACTACCTCGTGGGAGGCGCAGACTATACCTGGCAACTGATTAATACCTTCAAGGGTGGCAACGCACTGTTCACCTTCCCTGCAACGCCAATCAAATGTGCAGGTGCCCCTCAGAAAATTATGTATCTTGCGGACGAGTGTTTTCGTCGCAATGGTGTACGCCAACAAACTCAAATCAATTACTGTACTGCAACACCCAAAATTTTCGGCGTTCCACTTTTTGTCCCCGCTTTAACCAAAGTTGTTGAACGCAAAGGCATTGTACTCAAGGTGCTTCACAACCTGAAAGCGATTGATGGAGCCGCGAAAAAAGCAATTTTTGATGTGACGACGGACGGTAAAACCGAAGAGGTGGCACTGCCCTATGACATTATCCATGTAACGCCACCCATGAGTGCGCCGGATTTTATTAAATCGAGCCCGCTGGCTGTAGAAGGCCCAGGCGGATGGGTCGATGTACATAAATTTACGCTTCAGCACAATCGCTATCCCAATATTTTTAGCTTGGGTGATGCATCATCGTTACCCAATTCCAAAACGGCTGCAGCCATTCGTCGTCAAGCGCCCGTAGTGGTTCAAAATCTCTTGGCTTTGATGCAGAAAAAACAATTAGAGGCTCAATACAATGGGTACAGTTGTTGCCCATTAATTACAGGCTACGGCAAAACCATCATGGCTGAGTTTGACTACGACGGTAAGGCTTACCCTAGCTTTCCTCTCGATCCCACCCAAGAGCGATCCAGCATGTGGTTTCTGAAACGCCATGTGTTGCCTTGGGTTTACTGGAATCGCATGTTGAAGGGATCACAGCATGAGGGCAATGTCCTGCGTAAAGTTGCTGGAATGAACTAGAGAGTTCGCAATACTCTCCCAGCACCCAGCCAGATGAGTCTACGTCTGGCAAGCTGCAAGCGCTATGCTACATCGTTGAAAGGTGCAGCAGCTTCAGCCCCTCTAAAAAAAGATGGGCTCAAAGTTGATTGGCGCTCAGCTTGTGACTGAAACTTAAACCTTCTGGCTGGACGACGAGGAGGCTGAACCGACCATTTCACCATCTCGTCAGAAAATTGTTGACGACATTGATTACAACGCCAATAAGTCCCAAACTGATTAACGTGTTTGACTAAATCGCCAGAGCATAGAAGACATTCGGAGTGCATGGTGGCTATGCCTTAATCCTAAAAGTGCAGTATTAAATAACGAAGCAGGCACAACAAAACAAGGTGCAATTCTGGGTTGAGTCTTGGGAATTCATGCTAAGACCGTACGAGTTCACCTCGTGCGTAAACCATAGACCTCGTTTAAACTCTCACTTGACCTTTGCCAGCACTGTATTGCAGATGAATCTATTTCAAGAATCCTTGATATATAGTTCCGCTGAATCTACCATTAGACAGAAGGGGCGCTCTAGGGTAGGTAGACATTTCAGCAACTTTATGTTCCGCACGAAACCACAAACCTAAAGCTGTTCCAATGCGCTCCTAATTTTGGTATAAAAAAGCGCGTTTAACGGGCCAGGTAAACCAAAAAACAGTCCCTTTCCCGACCTCAGACTCTACGTTAATTGTGCCGCCTTGAAGTTCAATCAGCTTTTTAACGATTGCTAACCCAATGCCTGTACTATCAACATTTTTGGGTGCTCCAAAGGTTCTGAAAATCTCAAAAATGGTTGCGTGGTAGTCAGGTGGAATTCCTGGCCCATCGTCCACCACATCGAAGCGATAGAGCCCCTCTTGAAGCTGTTGAGAAGTGATCACAACTTGCCCATTGTCACGAGTATGGTGCTTGACTGCATTGCC